>JASHTP010000296.1 GCA_030040495.1 Alphaproteobacteria bacterium | reverse complement strand
GGCCGCCCGCCCCGCCGCTCCGCCGCCGCGCCCCGCCGCCGCTCCGCTCCGCCCGGCCGCCGCAGTGCCGACCGCGGAAGAGCGGCGCAAGGCGGCGACGCGCAAATTCTTCGCCCGGCTGCGCTCGCTCGAAGCCATCGTCGGCGCCGACCTGCGCAAGCGCGGCAGCCTGGTGCTGATGCAGGCGGTCGATCAATGGTACAACGAGGCGATCAGCCTCAACGCCACTGACGTCAGCATCACCAACGCCGCGAAGGCGGTGATCGCGCACCTATAGGCGGCAAAGCCGCCTATAAATGCGGCCTCACTGCGCCGCGAGCTTCTTGAACAGGCTGACCCCGCGCAGCAGATCCATGGCGCGCACCAGCTGGTAGTCCTGATCGGTGCCCATGATGCCGGGATCGAGCGCGCTGGTCTCGGGCTTGGGCAGCGGCGAGCTGCCGGGCGGAACGCCGGGCGTGGCGGCTTGCTTGTTGTCGCCGGCGCCGGGAGCCGGCGCCGGCTGGGTCGCGCCGGCGGCCGGCAACTGTCCCTTTTCCAGCGCCTCGGCGTCGGAGTTCTTGAAGGCGCCGCGCAGATCCGCCTCGTGCAGGCTGCCGGCGAGCGCGACCTTCTCGATCTTCGCCGGCGGAACCACGAGGTCGGGCTCGATGCCGGTCGCCTGGATCGAGCGTCCGGAGGGCGTGAAATAGAGCGCGGTGGTCAGCCGGATGGCGCCGCCACTCTCCTTGACCGGCAGCACCGTCTGCACCGAGCCCTTGCCGAAGCTGCGCGTGCCGAGCAGCACGGCGCGGTGATGGTCCTGCAGCGCGCCGGCGACGATCTCCGAGGCCGAGGCCGAGCCGCCATTGATCAGCACGACAACCGGCAGCCCCGGGACGAGATCGCGCCCGGGCTGCGCCTCGAAGCGGCGCGTATCCTGGGCGCGCCGGCCGCGGATCGAGACGATCTCGCCGCGATCGAGGAAGGCGTTGCTCACTGCCACCGCCTGGTCGAGCAGGCCGCCGGGATTGTTGCGCAGGTCGAGGACGATGCCGGTGAGCTTGTCGCCGGCCTGCTGCTTCAGCGACGTCACCGCGGTCTCGAGCCCGCTGAGGGTGCGCTCGCTGAAGCTGGTGATGCGGATATAGCCGATATCGTGGCCTTCGAGCTGGTACTTGACCGGCTCGACATGGATCTCGGCGCGGGTCAGCGTGATCTCGAAGGGATCGACGCCCTGGCGGCGGATCGCCAGCTTCACCTGCGTGCCCACCGGCCCGCGCAGCTTGTCGACCGCGTCGGACAGCGTCATGTCGGTGACCGGCCGATTGTCGATCGCCAGGATCAGGTCGCCGGGCTTGAGCCCGGCCTTGGCCGCCGGCGTGTCGTCGATCGGCGAGATCACCTTGACCAGGCCGTTTTCCATCGTCACCTGCATGCCCAGCCCCGCGAACTCGCCGCGGGTCTGCACCTGCATCTCGGCGTATTCCTTGGCGTTCATGTAGTTGGAATGCGGGTCGAGCGACCCGAGCATGCCCTTGATGGCGCCTTCGACGAGGTGCTGGTCGCTGACCGGCTCGACATAGTTGGCGCGGACCTGCTCGAACACTTCGCTGAAGAGATTGAGGCCGACATCGCTGGCGTCGGCGGCGGTGACGGGATGGGCGAGAGGCAGGAGGGCGATGAGGGCGGCGGCAGCCGCGACTTTGAGGATGCGCATGGACCGGCTCGTTACTGGATCGGGACAATGTGGTACGAGGAAGGGGGGCGTGTCCACTCACATGAAAGATAGGCGCGCCGGGCCGCCGCCGGGCGCCGAGAGGTTAACGGACCGCTAACCGCGCCGGCGGTTTCAGCCGCCGACCGGATTGAAATCGTAGGTGCCGATCCCTTGCAGGATGGCGAACTTGCAGCGGCCGCCATCCTTGCCGCTGACATGATGGGCGCGCCGCGCCGGCACGGTGCAGCGCCCGCCGGGCGCCAGCTCGAAGCGCTCGCGCGGCGCCCGCGTCTCGACCACCATCGGCCCTTCGAGGCAGATGATGTGGTCGTCGACATGGCTGTGCCAGTGCCACGGCACCTCCTGCCCCGGCGCCAAGGTCAGCACCACCATGCGCAGATCCGGCGTTGCCGCCACCATCTCGCGGCCCTCGACGGAATAGAGACCCTCGCTGCTTGCGGCCATGCGCGCCTCCCGACGACGGCAAGAGTACAGAAGCCGCCGGCCGGCGAAAAGGACGTCAGAAAATATTGACCACGAAGGCACGGAGGACACGGCGACGGGAAGGAGGGGCGCGCTTCGCGCGCCACAGAAATTCTCCGTGTCCTCCGTGTCTCCGTGGTGAGCCTTGCAGCGATGGCCTCCGATCAGGAGCGCCTTGCCGCGGCGACGGCGGAGAGCGTGGTGAAGGCGGAGATGTGCTCGAGGCTGGTGCGCACGTCGATGACGGCGGGCCCGGGCACCGCGAGCGCGCGGTCGAGCGCGCTTTCGATCTCGGCCTCGCGCTCGACGCGGATGCCGGTGGCGCCGAACGCCTCGGCCAGGCGGGCGAAATCGGGATTGACCAGGTCGGTGGCGATGCGCCGGCCGGGGAACGCCTTCTCCTGATGGAGCCGGATGGTGCCGTAGCTGCCGTTGCTGGAGACGATGACGAGCAGCGGCAGGCTGAGCGCCACCGCCACCGCCAGCTCGTTGCCGGTCATCAGCATGCCGCCATCGCCGACCAGGCAGATGACGCGGCGCTTCAAGCGCAGCGCGGCGGCGACCGCGGCCGGAACGCCGAAGCCCATGGCGCCGGAGATCGGCCCGAGCAGCCGCTGCGAGGCGCGGAAGGGGAAGTGGCGCGCCAGCCAGCCGCCGAAATTGCCGGCATCGGTGGTGAAGATCGCGTCGGCGCCGGCGCGGCGCGCCAGCGCGGCGACGACGCTGCCGAAGACGATGCCGTCAGCGGCCGCGACCGGCCGCCACGCCGCCATCTCGGCCCAGAGCCGGTGCAGCTTCTCGCTCCAGCCCGGCGCGGCGGCGGGCGCCGGCGCGGCTTCGGCGAGCGCACTGAGAAAAAGGGCGGGATCGGCGGCGAGCGCGAGATCGGCGGCGTAGACCGCGCCGAGCACCGCAGGATCGTCATAGACATGGATCAGGGTCTGGCGCGGCCGCGGCGCCGTGGGCAGGACATAGCCCTGCGTCGTCACGTCGCCGAGCCGCGTGCCGACGGCGAGGACGAGATCGCTTTCCTGATAGGCGTCGATCTGGCGCTTGGGGATGAGATATCCGAGATGCCCGGCGAAGAGCGGATGGTCGTTGTCGATCAGATCCTGCTGGCGGAAGCTGACCGCGATCGGCAGGCGCCAGCGCTCGGCCGCCGCTTTGAGCGCGGCGCGGCCCTGCGGCGACGCGAGGCGGCTGCCGGCGATGAGCAGCGGCCGCTCGGCGCGCGCCAGCAGCGCGGCTGCTTC
>JASHTP010000295.1 GCA_030040495.1 Alphaproteobacteria bacterium | reverse complement strand
AGCGCGACGCCGAGATCGACGATCGCCTCGGTGCTCATGCCGACGAGCTCGTGGCGCGCGCCGTCGATCTCGGCGGTGATCGAGCCGGAGGTCGGGCGGACGATGCCCATGATGCATTTGATGAGCGTGCTCTTGCCGTTGCCGTTGGTGCCGAGCAGCGCCACGGTCTCGCCGGCGCGCACCTCGAGCGAGACGTCCTCGATGACGCGAACCGCGCCGTAGCCGGCGTTGACGCCGGAGAGGGAGAGGCTACTCGCCAATGTAGGCCTTCACGACTTCGGGGTTGCGCGTGACCTCCTGCGGCAGCCCGTCGGCGATCTTGCGGCCGGCGACCAGCACGACGAGGCGCTCGGAGAAGCTCATCACCGCGCGCATGATGTGCTCGATGAGGATCACGGTGATGCCGCGCTCGTTGAGCGTCGACAGCAGCGCCAGGATGTCGTCGATCTCCGAATGCGACAGGCCCGCCATCGCCTCGTCGGCGATGAGCAGCTTGGGCTCCGCCGCCATGGCGCGCGCCAGCTCGAGCTTGCGCATCTCCACCTGCGTCAGCTCGCGCGGCCGCTGCCGCGCCTTGCCGGCGAGCCCGACCAGCTGCAGCAGCTCGGCGCAGCGCTCGTCCAGCTCGGCCGGCGACAGATGCCTGCCGTGCCGCGCGTTGACGGTGTAGAGCAGCGGAATGCGGATGTTGTCGGCGAGCGTCATGCTGGCGAAGGGCTTGGGCAGCTGGAAGCTGCGCGCCATGCCGAGCCGGGTGCGCTGGTGCGCGGCGAGCCCGTCCACGGCGCGGCCGTCGAAGCGGACGCTGCCGCTCTCGTTGCGCAAGGTGCCGCAGAGGCAGTTGACGAGGGTGCTCTTGCCGGAGCCGTTGGGGCCGATGAGGCCGACGCGCTCGCCGGCGGCGACCGAGAAGTTGATCGCTTCGAGCGCGGTGAAGCCGCCGAAATGCTTGCCGAGATCCGTCACCTCGAGGAGCGCCGCCATCGTCACCTCCGGTTCCGCGCGGCGGCGATCAGGCGCTCGACCAGGCCGACGATGCCGTTGGGGGCGACGACGACGAAGCCGACGAGCAGCAGCCCGACGATGAGCAGGTTGAGGGCGGAGGAGATGGTGACGGTGGCGAGCTGCTGGATGGTGCCGAGGAAGAGCGCGCCGACCAGCGGCCCGATCCAGTTGGTCATGCCGCCGATCAAGGGCATGGCGATGCTGTTGACGGCATAGGAGAGGCTGAAGCCCGAGGAGGGATCGAGATAGGTGACGTAATAGGGGAGCGGCGCGCCCGCCATGCCCATCAGCGCGCCCGAGAGCGTCGTCGCCACCAGCTTCAGCCGCAGGGTCGGCACGCCCGCCGCCTCGGCGGCCTGCTCGTCGTCGCGGATCGAGGCGAAGCCGAATCCCAGGCGCGAGCGCTCGATGCTGCGCGCGACGCCGATCGCGATCACCGAGAGGATCAGCATGACGAGGAAGAGATAGACGATGTAGTTGCCGAGGATCGGCACCTGCGCCGGGCGCAGGATGTAGGCGCCGCGCGAGCCGCCGACATAGTCCCAGTTGGTGATCAGCGTCTGCATCACCACCGCCATCGCCAGCGTGGCGATCGAGAAGAAGGCGCCGCGCAGCCGCAAGGTCAGATAGCCCATGCCCAAGCCGACGACGCCGGAGACCGCGCCGCCGATCAGCACCAGCACCGGGATCGGCAGCGGCGCCAGCTTGTAGAGCGCCACCGAGCTGTAGGCGCCGAGCGCGAAGAAGGCGGCGACGCCGAAATTCACGTAGCCGGTATAGCCGCCGAGGATGTTCCAGGCGGTCGCCAGCACGATGTATTGCAGCACGACATAGCCGGCCTGGAAGTAGTACTGGTTGGGCACCAGCAGCGAGAGGCCGAAGAACGCCGCGCCGACGAGGCTCGCGACCAGCCAGAAGGTGGGCGCCCGCATCTATCTCCCCATGATGCCCGACGGCCGGAAGGCAAGCGTGAGCAGCAGCACGCCGAAGGCCACCGCCGGCGACCAGGAGGGGCCGTAGAAGGTGGCGGTGATGCTCTCGACGATGCCGAGCAGGATCGCCGCGGTGACCATGCCGGGGAAGCTGCCGAGGCCGCCCAGCACGGTGATGGCGAAGACGCGCCCGATATAGTCGCGCCCGACCGAGGGCTCGACCGGCTGGATGATGATCAGGAAGGCGCCGGCCAGCGACGCGGTGGCGATCGAGATGCCGAAGGCGACGCGCTTGATCTTGGCGGGATTGGCCGACATGAGCTGCAGCGCCAGACGGTCCTGCGACACCGCCATGATCGCGCGGCCGGTGAAGGTGCGCGACAGGAAGAGCTGGAGCAGGATCACCAGCACCATCGACACCGCGAACGGCACCAGCATGCGCAGCGGCAGGTCGACCGCGCCGTAGCGCAGCGTCGGGCCGATGTAAGGCGCCTCGACGAAGCGGTAATCGACGCCGAAGACGAGGACGAGCGAGACCTCGATGATGAACAGCAGGCCGAAGAAGAAGGCGAGGCCGCGCAGCGCCTCGTCGCCGCGCCGCTCGAAGACGGCGTAATAGACCTGATAGACGCCGGCGCCGAGCAGGTAGAACACCGGCAGCATGAGGATCGCGGTCAGGATGGGGTCGAGCCCGAAGCTGCTGTTGACGATGTAGGCGGCGTAGGCGCCGAGGATGATGAAGGCGGGATGCGCGATGTTGACGATGTCGAGCATGCCGAAGGAGATCGAGATGCCGACGGAGACGGCGGCGTAGAAGCCGCCGAGCAGGATGCCGGCGACGATCGCGCCCAGCAGAAGGTCGAGGGAGACTTCCATGGACCCGCGTTCGTCCCGGCGCCGCTATCCGGTCAATGCGCGATGGCGGAGTAGGGCGATTGGACGTCGCCGTCCTTGTACTCCGCCGGCGCGACGATCGCCGCCGTCTTCGGATTCTTGAACTGCTCGAGGTCGTTGCCCTTGACGCCGCGATACTGGACGAAGATGACGCGCGGCTTCGCCCATTCGCCGTTCGCGGCCCAGGTGATGTCGCCGACCACGGTCTTGAAGGTGGTGGCGTGCATGTATTCGGCGAGCTTCTTCTGGTCGAGGCCCTTGGTCGTCTCCACCGCCTGGCCCAGCACCTGCATCGCGGCATAGGCGAAGGGCGGCAGGTAGTAGCCCAGCTGGTCGGCGCCTTCCTTCGCGGCGAT
>JASHTP010000294.1 GCA_030040495.1 Alphaproteobacteria bacterium | reverse complement strand
GACTACGGCTTCCTGTGGTGGCTCAACACCGGCGCCGCGCGCTACCAGGCGGCCTCGCCCGAGAGCTTCTTCGCCGTCGGCGCCGGCGGCAACGTCACCTGGATCGACCCCACGACCGGGATCGTCGCGGTGATGCGCTGGCTCGACCCGGCGGCGCAAGGCGGCTTCGTCGCGCGGGTGATGGGCGCGCTGGAACGCTGACTGCGGACTTCGTCAGTGGTCGTCGCGGTCGCGCTTGAGCTTGACGAGCGTGAAGCTGCGCGTGCAGATGCGCGACTCGACGAGGCCGGTCGAGAATGTCAGGGTTTCGACAGTCGGCGTCGATGTCGCGCCCGTGGTGAGCGTCGCTCCGTCGGCGCTGATGCGGCCTTGCTGCACGATGCCGACCTCGCTGATGGTGAGGCCGGGGGCCGGCCCCGCGGTTTCGGTGGCGGTCAGAGGACCGTCGAGCGCGAAAGTGACGGAGCCGTCGGGCTGGACCTCATAGGTGAACGACTCCGAGAAGCTGAACGAGCTCGCCGACAGCGTCACCGCGGGCGGCACCACCAGGGAAATCGTAAAGGCGTCGTGGACCGTGCCGGTGCCGTCGCCATTGAAGGTGCGGATGCCCTGCGCCATGAAGTTCGTGGTGGAGACGTTCGCGCCGATCGGTTCGAAATTGGCATTGAAGCCGCCGACCGAATTCAGGCACGAGGCGCTGCCGGTGAAGGCGTAGTCGCCATTCAGCGAGCGGTTGGAGAACCCGTGATCGTCGCCGTCCGCCAGCGCGCTTCCGGCAGCGAGCAGCAGCGGGACCATCGCAGTGACCATCCGGAAGCGGCGCATGGCAAATCCTCCCAAGACGTTTTCCCGGGAGAAATTCAACCAGCGGTCGATCACAGGAATACGACGCTTCCAAGTCGGCCGCGTGACGCCGGCGGCTACCCTGTCGCGATGAGCCGCAGCAGCGCCTCGCCGGCAACCGCGAGATCGCCGCTGTTGTCGAGACGATGGATCGCGGGATCCTCGGGCAGAGTCACCTCGCGCTTGAGCCGCTCGGCGATGGCGGCCGCGTCCTCGCGGCCGCGCGCGGCGAGACGCTCCGCCAGCACCGCGGGCGCGGCGGTCACGAGCACGCCCGAAAGCCCGGGATAGCGCCGCGCCGCGTCGCTCCAGGCGGCGCGCGCGATGTTGGCGACGACGGTGAAGCCCGCCGCAAGCCAGAGATCGAGTTCGCTGCCGATGCCGTAGGCGTAGCCATGGCTCTCCCAGGCAAGCGCGAAAAGGCCGGCGGCGCGGCGCGCGGCGAACTCGGCCGCGGTGAGCGCCACATGGTTCTCGCCGCCCGCCTCGGTCGGGCGGGTGATGTAGCGATGGGCGAAGAGCACGCGGCCGGGATCCGAGCGCGCGCGGGCATAGGCGATGAGCGTGTCCTTGCCCGCGCCCGACGGGCCCATGATGCAGAGGAGGCGTCCCGCCATTCAGCCTTCTTTCAGCGCACGCACCGCGGCGCCGCCGCGCATCCCCACCAGCAGCGTGGTCGCTGCGGCGAGGACCGAGCCGAGGCAGGCGCAGAGGAAGATGTGCTTCGGCGACCAGCCGACGGCAATGAGCGCGCCGCCCAGCGCCGGCCCGACGATGCCGCCGAGCCGGCCGATGCCGAGCGCCCAGCCGATGCCGGTCGAGCGGATGCGCGCGGGATAAAGCGTGGCGCAGAGCGCGTTGGCGGCGAGCTGGCTGCCGATGGTGCCGGCGCCGGCGCCGAAGATCGCCAGCAGCAGCAGCCCATAGGGGAGGCCTGGAAGCGCGATGGCGGCGATGAAGAGCGCGCCCAAAGCGAAGCTCAGGCTCAGCACCCGCTCGGCGCCGAAACGCCGGCTGAGCGGCCCCAGCGCCAGGATGCTGACCACGCCGCCCGCCGTCTGCATGCTGGCGGCGAAGGCGGAATCGGCCGGCGACAGGCCCGAGAGATGCATCACCGCCGGCAGCCAATAGCCGAGCAGATAGAGGTCGAGCAGGCCGGCGAAGAACATGATCCAGAGCAGGAGGGTGGTGCGGGCGAAGCCGCCGGCGAACAGCGCCGAGACCGGATTGCCGCGCGCCACGTCCACCTCGGCTGCGCCGCCGCCCGACGCCGCGAGCCCGAGCCCGCCCAGCACGCGCAGAGCGCCGGGCGAGGTGCTGCCGCGCGCCAAAAGGAAGCGCGGCGATTCCGGCAGCGCCAGCGTCAGCACCGGCACCAGCAGCAGCGGCAGGACGCCGCCCACCAGGAAGATGCTCTGCCAGCCGAAATGCGGCAGCATCTGCGCCGCGAGCTGGCCGCCGAGGAAGCCGCCCAGCGTGTTGCCGGCGAACATCCACATGATGAAGCTGCCGCGATGGCGCCCGGGCGTGTAGTCCGAGGTCAATGCCACGGTCGCCGGCATGGCGCCGCCGATGCCGATGCCGGTGAAGAAGCGCAGCGCCACCAGCACGGTCAGCGACGGCGCGAAGGCGCTCAACAGCGAGAAGAGCCCGATGATCGCCGTGCTGGCGACGAGCAGCGGCTTGCGCCCGATGCGGTCGCCGAGCGGCCCCGACAGCAAGGCGCCCACCAATATCCCGACGCTCGACATGACGAAGGCCTTGGCGAAGGCCGCCGGCGGCAGGCTCCAGAAATGGATGAGCGACGGCGTCGCCAGCCCGATCGAGGTGATGTCGTAGCCGTCGAAGGCCTGCACCAGCGCGCACAGCAAGGCGACGCGCAGCTGCAGCCTGCCGATGCGCTGGCGCTCCAGCGCCCGCTCGGCGGCGGAAATCGTGATCTCGGACATGGTTCCCCCTCCCCTTGTCGTCACTGCCGGCTGGCCCGGCGTCATGTGATAGCGGCTGCGTGCCGCTTTGCTTTTTCGTCGTCGCCGCGAAAGAGCATGTGCGGAAAACGCGCGTGGCGAGCGGCCCGCTGCAGATCCGCCTTGCGTCCTTCGACAAGCTCAGGATGAGGTAAATTTTTGGTGGCACAAAGAAAATTCGCCTCATCCTGAGCACGAGCGAAGCGACCAGTCGAAGGACGCACCATCGACCGTCTCATTGTTTTCCTTACACCCGCTTTCGCGGGAATGACGATGACGTGAACGGAGGCAACCTTAGCCGACCGGCCTACCCCTCCTCCGCCAGCCTGACCCGCGTCACCTCATGCGCCTGCAGCGCCGGCAGGACCTCCTTGGCGAAGCGCCGGAGCTGCTCCAGGAACATCTCCTGCGGCAGCACGCCGCGATTGAGCGAGATCTGGATCGAGTTGGCGCCGGTATGCTCGGCGATGGCCAGGATGCGCTCGGTCACTTCCTGCGGCGTACCCCAGGGCATGCGCTCCGCCATCCGCGCCACGTCCGCCATGGTCATGTTGCGGAAATTCTCGCGCGCATGCTCGGCCGCCTTGAGATTCTCGGGACGGACATAGTCGGTCGAGCTTTGCGAGGCATAGCCGGCCTGACGCTGCAGGCTGGTCTCGGTGAAGTTGCCGTGGCTGAAGAGCGTGCGGTTGAAATAGAGCTGGTAGGGCCCGTACTCCTCGACCGCGCGCGCCTTGCTGTCGGCGACATAGACGGTGAGGCCGAGCGAGAGATGGCCGGGCGTGATCCTGCGTCCTTCGGCGGCGAGGCATTTGGCGTAATAGCGGATGATGTCGTCCTGCAGCCCGCCCGGCGCCAGGCCCGGGGTGATGACCGCGTTCTTGCGCGCGGCGAACTCGATCGACTCCTTGGAGCCCACCACCGGGATCCAGATCTCCGGGCCGGGCTGCTGCACCGGCCGCGGCCACAGCGCCACGTCCTTATAGGACCAGAATTTCCCCTGGTGCGAAAACACCTCCTCGCTCCAGGCGCGGGTGATGATCTCGTAGGCCTCCTCGAAGCGCGCGCGCGAATCCGCCAAGGGCACGTTGTGCACCTGGTACTCGCGCGGGATGCCGCGGGCGAAGCCGGAGATCAGCCGCCCGTTGGAGAGGCAGTCGATCATCGCCAGCTCCTCGGCGAGCCGCAGCGGCTCGTGCAGCGGCAGCAGGTTGCCGTAGATCAGCAGCTTCAAATTCTTCGTCCGCTGCGCCGCCGCCGCCGCCATCAGGTTGGGCGAGTTCATGAGGCCGTAGGGCGAGCAATGATGCTCGTTGAAGCCGACCCCGTCATAGCCGAGCCGGTCCATCTCCTCCCAGGCGGCGAGGTGCTCGGCGTAGGTCCGGACCGCGACGTCGGCCTTGAAATGCCGCTTGGGCAGCGGATAGGGCAGCTCCGCCGCGCCTTCCTTGAGATGGTCGAGCTGCTCGCCGTAGGCCAGCAGGTCGAAAACAAACACCTTCATGGCTCCCCCTTGAGCGGCTTCCCGCGCTTTGCCGCCAGCATAGCCGGCGGCCTCTCTCCTTCAATTAGATAAAATGCCGGAGATCGGCAGCAACTTGGCAAGGTTCCGGGCGCAAGCTCGACGCATCGTTCCGGTCTGGCCGGGAGATCGCGATGAAGCTCCTTCAGTTCGCGCCTTTGGCGCTGCTCGCGCTGGCCCTCGCCGCCTGCAGCGGCGAGTACGTCACCCCGTCGCAAGCCGCGTCCGACGACATCGCCGCCTCCCATTGGGCGGGCGCCGCCGGCACCAGCAGCAACGCCGTCTTCGACTTCCGCGACAGCGACATCGGCGCGCTCGACATCCGCCACTGACCGGCGCCCGCCCGTTCGCGCAACTCGGCGTTGTAGCCGTCGCTCCCTGATTTCCGCGGATCGGGCGCCCGTCGCGCCTGCCGGCGGGTCGGAGAGCCGCGCCGGCGCAAGGCAGCCCCTCGGAAGGCGACATGGACAGCGGCGGCGAGCCCGGCTCATAATCCCCGGCAAAGGCAGGATTAAGGCCGGAGGGAGGAACGGGCGCGATGAATTGGAGCGATCGGCGGCAACGTTTCCGCGCCGTGCTGCAGGGCTCGCGCTGCGTCCATCCCGGCTCCGTCTTCGACCCGATCTCCGCCCGCCTCGCCGAGGATCTGGGATTCGAGATCGGCATGTTCGCGGGCTCGGTGGCTTCCTTCACCGTGCTCGGCAATCCCGACCTCATCCTGCTGACGCTCACCGAGTTCGCCGAGCAGGCCTATCGCATCTGCCGCGCCGGCAGCCTGCCGCTGCTGGTCGACGCCGATCACGGCTACGGCAATGCGCTCAACGTCATGCGCACGGTGGAGGAGCTCGAGACCGCGGGCATCGCCGCGCTGTCGATCGAGGACACCGCGCTGCCGGCGAATTTCGGCGCGGCGGGCGAGATGAAGCTGATCTCGATCGAGGAAGGCGTCGGCAAGATGCGCGCCGCGCTCGCCGCGCGCCAGGACCCGGGCCTCGTCATCGCCGGGCGCACCCAGGCGATCTCGGTCTCCGGCCTCGAGGACACCATCGCCCGCGCGCGGGCCTATGAGGCGGCGGGCGTCGACGCGCTGTTCTTCGTCGGCCTCAGGAAGCGCGCCGAGCTCGACGCCGTCGCCGCGGCGACGCGGCTGCCGCTCATCCTCGGCGGCACCAGCGCCGAGCTGCAGGACGCGGAGTATCTCGGCGCGCGCCGCGTGCGCGTGGCGCTGCAGGGCCACCAGCCCTTCATGGCCGCGGTGCGCGCCGTCCACGACACCTTGAAGGCGCTGCGCCAGGGGGTGAAGCCGGCCGACCTCGCCGGCGTCGCCTCGGCCGAGCTGATGAAGCAGGTGACGCGCGACGGCGACCACCGGCGCTGGATGCAGGATTTCCTGACGCGAAAGTAGCAGCACGGACTGATCGCATGATCTCGCACGCCCTGGCCCGCTCCCTCGTCTGCCTTGCCCGCGAAAGCGGGCAACCGGGAGTCAGGAGCGCCGTCGTCGAGCGGGCGGCCCCTGGGTCCCCGCTTTCGCGGGGACGACGACACAGATTTGGAAGCGGCGCACGGTCGCAGAAGATCGGAGAGCGGAGATGGGCAAGAAGATCGTGATCGTCGGCGCCGGCGCGGTCGGCGGCTATTGCGGCGCGCACATGGTGCAGGCGGGCGAGGACGTGACCTTCATCGACCCCTGGCCGGAGCATGTCGAGGCGATGCGCCGGCAGGGCTTGCGCATCACCCATGCGATGCAGGTGCCGGAATTCACCGTCCCCGTGCGCGCGCTGCACGTGACCGACGCGCAGACGCTGGCCAAGGAGGCGCCGGTCGACATCGCCTTCGTCTGCATGAAATCCTACGACACCGCCTGGGCGGCGACGCTCATCCGCCAATATCTCGCGCCCGCGGGCTATGTCGTCTCGCTGCAGAACTGCATGAACGAGGAGACGGTGGCGGGGATCGTCGGCTGGGGCCGCACCATGGGCTGCGTCGCCAGCCGCATCACCGTCGAGCTGCGCGCCCCCGGCCACGTCCATCGCGGCGCCGGCAAAGGCGGCGAGCGGCACACCGTCTTCCGCACCGGCGAGGTGCATGGCCGCGTCACCCAACGCGCCGACGAAGTGCGCCGCCTCGTCGCCACCGCCGACAGCGCCAAGGTGACGGAGAATCTCTGGGGCGAGCGCTGGTCGAAGCTCGTCGCCAACGTCATGGGCAACGGGCTTTCCGCCTGCACCGGCCTCACCAGCAACGCCTGCGTCGAGAACGAGACGGTGCGGCGCTTCATGCTGCGGCTGGGATCCGAGGCGATCCGCGCCGGCCAGGCGCTGGGCTATGCGCTCGAGGAGGTGCTGCATTTGCCGCCGGAGACGGTGGCGCGCGCCGGCGAAGGCGACGCGGCGGCGCTCGCCACCGCTTCCGACCACATGCTCGCCGGCACCAAGTATCTCTCGGCCGAGCAGCGCCCGTCGATGGGCCAGGACATGCTCAAGGGACGGCGCACCGAGATCGACTTCTTGAACGGCTATGTCGTCGCGCGGGCGGCGGAGATCGGGCTTCCCGCCCGCGCCAACTCCGCGCTCACCGACATCGTGCACAAGGTCGAGCGCGGCGAGCTCAAGCCCGACCCGCGCCACATCACCGATCTCAGGCTCAATTGACCATGCCATAGGCTGCGTCGCGCAGCGCCAGGAGGGAACGATGCAATACCGCAGGATCTCGGCCGACTGCCATCTCGATCTGCCGTGGATGCCGCCCGATCTCTTCGTCTCCGAGGCGCCGCGCGAGCTGAAGGAGCGCATGCCCTTCGTCGTCGACGGGCCCGACGGGCCGCGCTGGACGGCGCGGAACGGCGCCAATTTCGGCCTGGTCAACGGCGTCGGGCCCTCGGGCCAGAAATTCGTCCCCGGCAGCCATGCCCGCGTCGACATCATGGCCAAGACCGGCCTCTATGACGACGGCAAGAAGGGCATCCGCCGCGTCTCCGACCCGGATCTGCGCATCAAGGACATGGACCGCGACGGCATCGACGCCGAAGTGATCTACGGCATCCTCGGCGCGGCCGGCCGCTTGAACGACCGCGAGGCGGCGAACGAGATGCTGCGCATCTACAACAACTGGCTCAGGGAGTTCTGCCGCCACTACCCCGAGCGCCAGATCGGCCTCGCCTGCCTGCCCTACGGCGACATCGAGGCGGCGGTCGCCGAGATCCACCGCGTCGCCAAGATGGGGCTGCGCGGGCTCGAGCTCTCCTGCTCCTGGGACATGGAGCCGATGTGGCATCCGATCTGGGAGCCGTTGTGGCAGGCGGTGAACGAGGTGAAGCTGCCGCTCCACTTCCACACCTTCCCGGCGATGCCGCTCAAGGTGTTCGAGGATCAGACCGGCAAGACGCGGCGCGCCGCCTTCTTCACCGTGGTTTCGGGCTTCCAGATGAACCTGGTCAACATCCTCGCCGCGCTGATGGGCGCAGCCGTGCTCGAACGCTATCCCAACATCCGCGTCGCCTTCGGCGAAAGCGGCATCGGCTGGATCCCCTACGCGCTCGACCGCATGGATTTCGAATGGGAGGACCGCTTCCACGATCTCGGCCTCAAGATGAAGCCCAGCGATTATTGGCGCCGGCAATGCAAGGCCACCTTCCAGTTCGACCGCATCGGCACCAAGCTGATCGAGGATATGGGCGTGGAATCGCTGATGTGGGGCTGCGACTACCCGCATGGCGACGGCGTCTGGCCGGAATCCTCGAAATACATCGCCGAGCAGTTCGGCCACCTGCCCGCCGCCGAAACCTTCAAGATCACCTGCGAGAACGCGGGCAAGTTCTACGGGTTGATCAACTAGGCGCGAGCGCCTTCGGGCGGGCTGCAGTTCTATCCTGCATCCTTCGACAGGCTCAGGATGAGGAAGTTTTTTTGTGGCATCTGTCAGATGCCATCCTCGATTTTCCTCATCCTGAGCTTGTCGAAGGACGCACCTTGCTCTTGCAGCGCCTTAAGGCTTTCCCAGCAGCGCCTGGCGGAAGCGCAGGCGCTCGAGCGCGGGATCGAGGCTGCGCTTGTGGCTCGGCGGATCCGTCGGCTTGACGCGCAGCAGCACGAACGAGGTGCCGTTGCCTTCGCGCAGGAGGCGCGCGCCGTCGGCGATCTCCGATTCCTTGGCGACGGTCCGCGTCCGCGCGATGCCGGCGCCTTGCGCCATCTTCTCGAGATCGACGCCGAGGCTGGTGTGGCTCTTCTGATAGCCGGTCTCGCCGTAATGGCCGTTGTCGACGCAGATGATCGACAGGTTGGGCGGGTTGAGCACGGCGATGGTGGCGAGCGTACCGACATTCATCAGCAGCTCGCCGTCGCCGGTGACCACCAGCACGCGCCGGTCCGGCCGCGCCAAGGCGAGGCCGAGGCCCATCGCCGCGGCGCCGCCCATCGCCCCCGCCATCGTATAGGCGTGGCCGCCATCCCGGGTCAGATGCGCGATCTCGCGCGCCGTGCCGGCGAGGCCGGCGATGATCAGGAAATCCTCGTGCCGGCCGATCAGCGCCGGCACCGCCTCGCGGCGGTCGAGGATGAAGCCCGGCGCGACCGCTCCCGCCATGCCGTGCTTGCCTTCTGTCGCCATTCCTCGCGCTCCCTCAAAACGGCTTGGCGCCGATCAGCTTCTGCGTCAGCAGCACCGCCACGGCGTTGCCCGACTGGAACGCCATGGTGAGCGCCGCCGTCACCGTCGGCGTCACCTCTTCCGGCCGCTCGACGCGCAGGCAGATGACGCCCATCGCCGCGAGCACCGCGTCCACCGCCTGTCCCATCGGGAATTGCCAGGGGTTTCCCTCGCCGAAATCGCCGCGCATGCTGACCAAGGTCAGGAAGGGGAAGCGCCCGCCCTTCATCAGCGACAGCATGTTGATGCAATTGCCGACGCCGCTCGACTGCATCAGCAGCACGGCGCGCGCGCCGCCGAGATCGGCGCCGGCGCAGAGCGCCACGCCTTCCTCCTCGGTGGTGAGCGCGACCGACTGCGCGCCGGGATCGGCGAGCGAGCGGTCGATCAGCACGCGGTGCCCGGCGTCGGGCACGTAGCTGAATTGCGTCACGCCGTTGCGGCGCAACAGGTCGTAGAGCTCGTTCGGCCAGCTCGGCGCGGTCTCGGCCATGATCCCCTCAAACCAGCTCGTAAGGGCGGCGCTTCACCTTGTCCATATTCATTCCTTCGATGCGGATGAGCCGCGTCGGGCCATTGCGCGCCGGCGCGTGGAGATCGCCCTCGTTGTAGAGATGAGCCATGCCCGGCACCAGCTTGTAGGTGCGCACATGGCGCACCTTGCCGGGCTTCTCCGCCTGCGCCGGCGCGACCAGCGCATAGTCGCTCATCTCGGTCTCGCCGCGCGCCTGGCCGTAGATCGCCCAGGACGGCCCGTGGTCGTGCGGCTTGCTGCTGCGCGCGCCGTCATAGACATGGCCAAGGATGCAGAAGCCCAGCTCGGGGTCCTCGTAGAGCACCTTGCGCTCGCCGGTCGCGTCGGTGAGGTGGCGGGCGACGAAAGCCTCGTCGCGCAGCACCTCCTCGATCAGCCGGCAGACCTTCTGCCGTCCGGCGGGGCCGGGCTCCGCGGCGAGCGCGCGCCGGCAGTCGGCGGCGAGCTGTTCAAGCGTGTGGGGCATGGGGGGCTCCGTGGGTCGGTCTGGGATCGGCGTTGTGACGACGATATCGCGCCGCCCGCGAGCGCGCAAAGTCCTTCTCCGCCCACGGGCGGAGAAGGATTTAGGATGAGGTGGGCACTCGCGGTGCGCACCCCACCTCACCCTGCCCTCTCCGCCCCGATGGGGCGGAGAGGGGATTGTTCAGGTAATTTGCGCGCGTCCTACGCCAGCGCGGCGTAGACCGCGGTCTCGAACTTGCTCAGCACCGCCAGCGCCTTGGGATCGGCGAAGGGCACCAGCTGCATCAGGATGACGCCGGCGATGCGCTTGGCCGGATCGATCCAGAAATAGGTGTTGCCGAGGCCGGCCCAGGCGAGGCTGCCGGCGCTGCGCCCGCCGGGGACGCGCTCGGTGTTGATCATGAAGCCCAGGCCCCATTTCTTCACCATGCCGGGGAAGAACTCGGCATCGTGCGAATAAGGCGGGATCGCCGTCTTGAGCAGGCGGACATTGAGCGCGCCCATCTGGTTCTCGCCCGCGGCGCGCACCGTCTCCGGCTTCAGCACCTGCTTGCCGTTGGCGCGCCCTTCATTGAGGAAGAGCCGCTCGAAGGCGAGATAGTCCGCGGCGGTGCCGTAGAGCCCGCCGCCGCCCATCTGGAACTCGGGCTCCTGCGGGATTTCGAAGGGCATCGGCTCGAGCGTGCCGTCGGCCCCGCGCGCATGCATGCCGACCAGACGCGCGCGCTGGCTGGCGCCGATCTTGAAGCCGGTATCCTTCATGCCGATCGGCTCGAACAGATTCTCCTGGAAATAGGCGCCGAGCTTCTGGCCGCTGACCCGCTCCACCGCCTGGCCGATCCAGTCGATGTTGATGCCGTAATCCCAGCGGTCGCCGGGATCGAAGGTGAGCGGCGTGGTGAGCGCGAGCTTCTCGCAGGAGATGATGCCGGGGATGCCCTTCTTCTCCTCGTAGCGCAGCAGGTCCGGGCTCCAGATGTCGTAGCCGAACCCGGCGGTGTGGGTGATGAGATGGCGCAGCGTGATCGGCCGCCTGGCCGGGCGCAGCTTGGGCTCGCCGGCGGCGTCGAAGCCTTCGAGCACCTGGGGCGCGGCCAGCTCCGGCAGCACGTCGGCGATCGGCTTGTCGAGGGCGAGCTTGCCGCGCTCGACCAGCTGCATCGCCGCGGTGGAGGTGATGGCCTTGGTCATCGAGGCGATCCAGAACACGGAATCGGCGGTCATGTCCGGGCCCGCCGGCAGCGCCCGCCGGCCGAAGGCGCCCTGATAGACTGGCCCATCCGCCGTCGCCGCCATGGCGACGACGCCCGGCACGTCGCCCGCGTCGATCGCGCTGCGCAGCACCGTGTCGATGTTCGGCAGAGCAGTCATGGCTGTCCTCCCATTGTGGGTTATGGCCCAAGTGCTCGATCTTCCGCCTAAGGCGGAAGAAACACAATGGCGGCGCGAGTCGCGATTGAGCGCCGCTCCGGCCTCGGGCAAGATGCCGGCAAGGAGCTTCGGTCCTGGAAACCAGCCTTTATCTTCCCGTCAAGCGCTTCCTCGAGAAGCTCGGCTTTTCCGTCAAAGGCGAGATCTGCGGCTGCGACGTGGTGGCGACGCGCGAGGGCGCCGAGCCGCTGCTGGTGATCGCCGAGCTGAAGCTCGGCTTTTCGCTGGAATTGCTGCTGCAAGGCGTCGACCGCATCCCTGCCTGCGACGAGGTCTGGCTCGCGGTGAAGAGCGCGCGGCGCGGCCGCGTCGCCGACCCGCGCGTGAGGAAGCTGTGCCGGCTGCTGGGCTTCGGGCTTCTCGGCATCGGCGCGCGCGGCCGCGTCGACATTCTGGTCGAGCCCATGCCCTGGCGGCCGCGGCGCAATCCCAAGCGCCGCTCGGCGCTGGTCGAGGAGCATCGCCGCCGCATCGGCGATCCGGTCAAAGGCGGCGGCCGAGGCCAGCCGATCATGACCGCCTATCGCCAGCAGGCGCTGATCTGCGCGGCGCAGCTCAGCCAAGGCCCGCGGCCGGTGCGCGCCGTGCGCGAGACCGTGCCCGACGCCGGCAAGATCCTGCTCGACAATGTCTATGGCTGGTTCGCCCGCGTCGAGCGCGGCGTCTACGGGCTCACCGAGCCCGGCAAGGCGGCGCTGCAGCGCTGGCCGCAGGTCAG
>JASHTP010000293.1 GCA_030040495.1 Alphaproteobacteria bacterium | reverse complement strand
ATTTCCAGGCGTTCCGCAGCGCCGAATACTGGGCCAAGAAGGGCGACGTCGCGCTCTACCTCTATCGCAAGCGCCGCGATGCGGCGCAGTCGGACGGGAAGCCGCAGCCGGTGCTGTTCCTGGTGCACGGCTCCTCGATCTCGGGGCGCTCGACCTTCGACCTCACCGTGCCGGGCGCCGGCGAATATTCGATGATGAACGTCTTCGCGCGGCTGGGCTACGACGTCTGGACCATGGATTTCGAGGGCTACGGCCATTCGAGCGCAGGCTCGGGCAACTCCGACATCAAGAGCGGCGTCGAGGATCTGAAGGCCGGCATCGAGGTGGTGGCGCGCGCCACCGGCCGGCGGAAGTTCCATTTCCTCGGCGAGTCCTCCGGCGCGCTGCGCGCCGCCGCCTTCGCCATGGCGCAGCCCGACCGCGTCGACCGGCTGGTGCTGGAATCCTTCGTCTGGACCGGCAAGGGCTCGCCGACGCTCAAGAAGCGCGCGGAGGACGTCGCCTATTTCCGCACCCATGCGCGCCGCAAGCGCGATCGCGACATGATTCGCAGCATCTTCACCCGCGACAAGCCCGGCACCTCCGATCCGCGCGTCGCCGAGGCGCTCGCCGATGCCGAGCTCAAGTTCGGCGACACGGTTCCGACCGGGACCTATCTCGACATGACGGCCAATCTGCCGGTGGTCGATCCCGCCAAGGTGCAGTCGCCGGTGCTGATCCTGCGCGGCCAGTACGACGGCATCGCCAGCTTGCAGGACGTGCTCGACTTCTTCGCGGCCCTGCCCAATCCGGACCGGCAATTCACGCTGCTCGCCGGCGCCGCGCACGCGATCTCGCTCGGCCTCAACCGCGCGCAGCTCTGGCACACGGTGCACGGCTTTCTCGACATGCCGCCGCGCGCCGACGTCTGAACCGCAAGGGGGGAGGAAACGATGCAGCTGCTGAGCGCGGAAGAGCTGGCGCAATTGTCGCCCGCCGAAGAGGCGGGTTTTCCCTCGCCGATCCCGACCCAGGTGGTGGCGAGCGACGAATATTTCCCGCAGCCGCAGAGCGCCGAGCAGAAGGAGGTCGAGGCGCGGCTCGTGGCGATGGCCGACCGGCTCGCCGCGCGGCAGGGGCTGACGCGCCGCCGCTTCTTCCAGACCGCGGCGGGGATGGCCGCCTCCTTCGTCGCCATGAATCAGGTCTACGGGCCGCTCTTCGAGGCGAGCGAGGCGGAGGCGGCGACGCCGGAGCTGGCGCAGCAGCGCGCCGAGGCGCTGGCGGGCCAGCTCGTCTTCGACGCGCACACGCATTTCCTGCGCGACGACACGCGCCTCATGGGCTTCGTCGCCATGCGCGAGGCGGTGGGCAGGGCCGGCTGGAACCGTCAGATCGGCGACCGGCCGCAGACCATCGACGACCTCAAATACGCCAACTACGTCAAGGAAATCTTCCTCGACAGCGACACCAAGGTGGCGCTCCTCACCAACGCGCCGTCGGAAGTGCCGGCGGATTGGTTCCTGACGCAGGATCAGGTGTTCGAGACGCGCGCCCGCGTCAATCGCGAGGCCGGCGCGCGGCGCATGCTGGCCCACTACACCATCACCCCGGGCTATCCCGGCTGGATGGAAGGCATCGACAAGGCGATCGAGATCTACAAGCCCGATTCCTGGAAGGGCTATACCATCGGCGACAACACGCACAAGGATCTCTCGCGCCATCCCTGGCGGCTCGATGACGAGAAGCTCGTCTATCCCGCCTATGAGAAATTCGCCAAGGCCGGCATCCGGAATGTCTGCATCCACAAGGGGCTCTTCGCGCCCTCGGTGGAGAAGCAGTTCCCGGACCTCCGCCCCTATGTCGATGTCAGCGACGTCGGCAAGGCGGCGAAGGATTGGCCGCAGCTCAACTTCATCATCTACCATTCGGGATATCGCCATGTCGGCGGCAGCCCGGCCGAGGCGATGCGCGAATGGGAGGAGACCGGCCGCATCTCCTGGGTCAGCGATCTCGCCGACATCCCGGCGAAATACGGCGTCGGCAACGTCTATGGCGATCTCGGGCAGCTCTTCGCCTTCTCCACCGTGGTGCAGCCGCGCCTCGCCGCGGCGCTGATGGGGACGTTGGTCAAGGGGCTCGGCGCCGATCACGTCGTCTGGGGCACCGATGCCGTGTGGACCGGCTCGCCGCAATGGCAGATCGAGGGGCTGCGCCGGCTCGAGATCCCCGAGGACATGCAGCGGCAGCACGGCTTCGCGCCGCTCGGCCCCGCCGCCGGCCCGGTCAAGACGGCGATCTTCGGCGGCAACTCGCTGCGGCTCTATCGCTTCGAGAAGCACGCCGCTCTCGCCACGGACCGTTTCGCCGCGCTCAAGGCCGAGTATGAGCGGCGCGGCGCGGGCCGCAGCAATCTGCGCTACGGCTATGTGAGGAAGCCCGCTTAGCCGGCGCGCCGGCCGCTGGTTCCGACGCCGTCGCGCGCCGAGGGCGGGGCTGGCACGCGCCTCCATGCGCCCCTATAACCACGCCAAATCGGGCCGCGGCGCCTGGGGGGGCGTCGCGGCAAGGGAGGTCGGCGATGGCGCATCTTTGGGAAAAATCCTATCCGGCGGGGATCTCCTGGGGCGAGACGCTGCCGGCGCCGGTGCCGGTCGAGAGCCTGCTCGAGAGCGCCGCAGCGCAGTGGGGCGACAAGCCCGCGATCGACTTCTACGACCGCAAGCTCAGCTTCCGCGAGCTGCATCAGCTCGCCGCGCGCGCCGCCAAGGGATTTCAGGCGCTGGGCGTCGGCCCCGGTGTCCATGTCGGGCTGCATCTGCCGAACACGCCGCACTATGCCGTGTGCTTCTTCGCCGTGCTGATGGCCGGCGGCCGCGTCGTCAATTTCAGCCCGCTGGCGGCGCCGCGGGAGCTCAAATACCAGCTCGCCGACAGCGACGCGCGGATCATGGTGACCCTGGGGCTGCCGGTGCTCTATCCGCAGGTGGCCGCCCTCAAGGGCAGCGCCGGGCTCGAGACCGTGGTGGTGTGTTCGCTCGAGGATTTCCTGCCGGCGCCGGCGGTGCGCGCCGTCTTCGGTCCCCCCGCCGAGCGCGTCGGCGGACCGGGCCGCGAGATCGACTTCGCCGAGCTCGTCGCCAATGACGGCGCCTGGCGCCGCCGTCCGCACGGGCCGCTCGACGAGGAGGTGGCGGTGCTGCAATACACCGGCGGCACCACCGGCGACCCCAAGGGCGCCATGCTGACCCACGCGAATTTCTGCGCCGTGGTCAGCGCGCGCAACCGCTGGGTCGGCGCGGCGCTGCAGCAAGGCGCCGACAAGACGCTGGTCGTGCTGCCGCTGTTCCATATCTTCGGCCTCTCCTTCATCCTGCTGCTCTCGATCGCCACCGGCAGCGAGATGGTGATGCATATCCGCTTCGACGCCGACCGCGTGCTGCAGGACATCGCGCGCAAGAAGATCACCATCTTCGCCGGCGTGCCGACGATGTACACGGCGCTGGTCAACCACCCTGCGATCGGCAAGACCGATCTCTCCTCGCTCAGCGTCTGCGCCTCCGGCGGCGCGCCGCTGCCGGTCGAGGTGCTGAATCGCTTCAAGGAGCTGACCGGCCTGACGCCGTCGGAAGGCTACGGTCTCACCGAGACCGCGCCGCTCGGCACCATGCAGGTGATGGGCGGGACGCCGCGCGCCGGCACGGTGGGGCTGCCGGCGCCGCACACCATCATCGAGGTGGTCGACATCGAGACCGGGATGACGCTGCTGCCGCCGGGCGAGAAGGGCGAGATCTGCGTGCGCGGCCCCTCGGTGATGAAGGGCTATTGGAAGAAGCCGGAGGCGACGGCCGAGGCGTTCCGCGGCGGGCGCTTCCATACCGGCGACATCGGCTTCATCGACCGGGACGGCTATGTGACGCTCGTCGACCGCAAGAAGGACATGATCCTGTCGGGCGGCTTCAACGTCTTCCCGCGCAACATCGAGGAGGCGATCTACGAGCATCCCGGCGTCGCCGAGGTGACGGTGATCGGCGTGCCCGACGCCTATCGCGGCCAGTCGGCCAAGGCGTTCGTCGCGCTGAAGCCCGGCGCCGCCGAGTTCAGCCTCGAGGAGCTCAAGCGCTTCCTCGCCGACAAGCTCGCCAAGTACGAGATGCCGACCGAGCTCGAGTTCCGCCCGACCCTGCCCAAGACGCCGGTCGGCAAGCTCTCGAAGAAGGAGCTCATCGCCGAGGAGCTGGCGAAGCGCGGCGCGGCGGGCGCCTAGGCGCGCGGCGCGCGCAGGGTCGCGATCTCCGCCCGCAGCTGCGGCGCCGAGCCCGGCGCCGCGGCGCCGAAGCCGGGCAGCAGATAGTCCTCGGGCACGCGCGCGCAATCGGCGAGCGCCTCGTCGAAGCGGCCGAGCCGCGCCCGGCAATGGCCGCGCAGCAGCGGGATCATCGGCCAGTAATGCCCGTCATCGAGCGTCTCGGCGCGGTCGAGATCGGCGGCGGCGGCGGCGAAATCGCCAAGGCGCAGGTGATCCTCGGCGCGCGCCATGAAGGCGCCGGGCTCGCGCGGGCGCAGCGCCACGACCCGGTCGCGATCGGGAAGCGCGAGCCGGCGCTCGCCGAGCAGCACCCGCGCCAGCGCGCGCATGTGATAGCCGTGCGGATGGTCGGGATGCTCGGCGATGAAGCGGCCGCACAAGGCCAGTGCCTCGCCGCCGCGTCCTTCGGCGCAGAGCGCGCCCACCGCATTCAGATCCTCGGGCCGGAGCGCCATGACGGGTCCTGGCTTCTGCGGGACTCCCGGCGCGGCTATTTCGCCTGGAGCGCGGCGATGGCGGCGGCGACGGCCTGGCGCTGATCGCTGCCGGCCGGAAGCAGCGTCTCTGCATGCTGGTAGGCGGCGATCGCCTTGTCGCGCTCGCCGAGCACGCCATAGGCGCGGCCGAGCCGCATCCAGCCATCGAGATCGCCGGGCGTGCCCTGCAGCCGGGTGGCGAGGCGCTCGACCATGCTGCGGATCATCGCCTGGCGGTCGGCATCGGACATCTGCGCCGCATTGGCCATGTCTTGGGCCGTCGGTCCTGGGGCCGTCGGTCCCGGAGCCGGCGCGGCGGCGGCGCTCGTGCCGCCGGGCCCGAGCGCGGCGATGGCGGTGGCGATGGCCTGGCGCTGGTCGCTGCCGGCCGGGAGCAGCGTCTCGGCATGCTGGTAGGCGGCGATCGCCTTGTCGCGCTCGCCGAGCACGCCGTAGGCGCGGGCGAGGCGCAGCCAGCCATCGAGATCGCCGGGCGCGCTCTGCAGCTGGGTGGCCAGGCGCTCGACCATGGTGCGGATCATCGCCTGGCGGTCGGCGTCGGACATCTGCGCCGCATTGGCGATGTCGGCGGCGCTCGGGCCGGGCGCGGCAAGGTTGGCGCTTTCGGGCGGCGCTGCCGGGGCGGCCGGAGCCGGCGGCAGCGTCGGGGCGGGGAAGCCGCCCGCCCGTGCCGCCTCGTCGATGCGGCGGATGATCTCGGTACGGATTTCCCCGGCCGGCACGTCGGCGGCGAGCCGCGTCCACAGCTCGATCGCCCGTCGGGGCTCGCCGGCCTGGGCGGCGGCCAGGCCGGTATAGAAGCGCGCCGGCACGTCGCCGGGGTCATGCGCGAGCGCCGCCGCGAACTGCTGCTGCGCCGCCGGCGTGACGATGCCGTCCGCTTCCATCACCAGCATCTCGCCATAGGGCGATGCGAATTCGGCGTCGTTCCCGGTCAGCGCCATGACGTGCCGGTAGGCGTCGACGCTCTTCGGCCATCGGCCGAGCTCCGCCTCGGTGCGCGCCAGCAGCAGCCATTTGCCGGCATCGGCGGGGTTCTGGGCGAGCTGCTGCTCGAGCTTGGCGGCGCCGGCGGCGAAATCGTCGTGGCCGGGCGGGCTTGCGCCGGCGGTGCCCTCGGGGACGCGTGCGGCGAGCGGCTGGTCGACGATGCCCGGCGAGCCCACGGCGAGATAGACGAGCACCGCCGCCATCGGCACGGCCAGCGCCAGCGCCACGGCGAGCCGCGGGCTGCCCTCCGTCGCCACCGCGCGCTCGTCGCGCCGATCGGCGGCGAGCAGCCGGCGCTCGATCTCGAGCCGCGCGCTCGCCGCCTCCCGTGCCTCGATCAGCCCGCGCGCCACGTCCCGCTCGAGCTCCTCGAGCTGGTCGCGATAGACGGCGCGGTCGAACATTCCCGGGTCGGGCAGCGGTCGCGCGGCGCGCATCAGCGGCACCACGACGCTCGCCACCACGGCCGTGGTCATGAGCATAAGCGCCAGGGCGAGCAGCATCAGACTTCAATCACCTCGACCGGCAGTCTCGCGGCGCGCGCGCACGAGTCGCGTGAGCCGAGATCCTCGGGAATCCTTGCGCGGACTCTCTTGTCAGATTTGATCCTTCGGTTCAAGCGCCGCTCTCGGCGCAGGCGCTAGAACCGGAATTTCATGCCGGTCATGACCGTGGCGACGCTGTATTTCGGCGAGCCGTAGCCGGGGCCCAGCACCGAGATGGTGTTGGAGCCGGCGCCTTGGATGTCGGACGCGCTGTCGGCCCAGTTGTTGTCCCGGTAATAGGTCCAGGTGCCCTGGAACAGCAGATCCATGCCCGGCGTCAGCTGGTAGGCCGCGGTCAGTTTGAGGTTGTTCATCACCGAATCGATGTCGGGATAGTTGGTCACATTCTGATAAGACGCCGTTGGATTGCTCACAAAGACGCCGTTGAACTCGCCGAACATCACGGAACCATAGGCGAAGGTGTATTCGGCTCCCAGCTTGAGCTTTTCGGTGACCTTCCAATCGCCGCTCACGCCGACCGTGTTGACGGAGCTGGTGTAGTTGTTCTGGAAGTAACCGGCGCTTCCGGCGCAGGCGCCGGTGTTGGAGGTCGCGCACGCGCCATTGCCGAGGTTGTTAAAGAAGATCCGCTCGTAGGTGTAGAAGAAATGAACGTTCACCGTCTCGGTGGGCCGATAGTTGATGTCCGGCCCGACGGTGAGGTTGTAATCGTTCTTGACGCCTTCGCCGGTGCCCGTAAGCGGCGCGGTGCCGCTGCCGAGGTCGGCAGCGGTGATGGCCGGATAGTTGTAGTCCTCATTCTTGAACTGGACGAACAGGCTGCCGGTCAGGTCATGCCTCGGCGTGTAGCTGGCCATCAGCTTGACCGCGTCCGAGGTCATGGGGGCCTGGTAGTAGGCGCCGGAGAAATACGACGTGGTGTTGCTGGTCCCGGCGAGATTGGCCCAGGGCGTCAGATAGTTGAGAACGGCGCTGCGGTCGGCATGGACGTAGGAGAGCCGGCTGAAGATCTGGGTTCCGATCGCCGAGTTGAGGGCGGCCGTCTCGGTGTTGGTCGTGCTGGAGCCGACCTGGGCGTTGCTGCGGCTGACGCCGTCGAACCGGTAGCCGACCGTCAGCTTGGTGTTGTAATCGGACTCGGAGAAGAGGCGGTACCCCGCTTCGGCGCCCGCGTTCTGCTTCAGCCAAGTCTGCGGCACGACGTAGAACACGCCGTTCAAGGAGGAGTCGCTCGAGCCGCCGACACCGCCGGTATAGACCTGGTACTGGTTCTCGTCGACGTGGCGTCCGTCGAAGCCGTAGAACACGCGGGCGTCGGTCTTGGCGGTCGGGTGCGTCGCCGCGCTGACGTTGCCCTGGACGACCGTCGCTTCGCCGGCGAGGGAGCTGGCGGAGGTTCCCTGCAGCGAGCTGTTGAGGTTGCCGAGGCCGGCAGCGCCGGTGGGATTGGGATCGGCGGTGTCCGGCGCGAAGGTGTCGTTCTGCAATTCGAAGCCGACGCGCATGTTCAGGTTGAGGCGCGTCTTCGGTATGACGTTGGATGCCGCCATGAGCGTGATGTAGTGGGCGTCATTGCTGGGCGGCGTCGAATAGGCCGCCGACAGCTGGAACGGCTTCGCCGTATTCGAATAGGGATAAGGCAGCGTGATGTAGCTGTTCGCGTCGCTGAAATGCGAATAGGTGTACTGCAGCTGCACCTGGTTCAGACGCGTGGTGTAGGCGGCCGTCAGATCGTAGCGGTCGGTGTCGTAGTCGATCGGCAGGGCAAAGGCCGTTCCGCCCCACGGTCCGTCGAACGACTCCTCCATCGAGCCTTCCTTGTGCTCGTGGCGGATCGCGCCGGTGAACGTCCAATCCTGGTCGATATACTTGAAGTTGGTGCCGAAGATGTCGCGGCGCGTGCCCGTCTGGACGGGCTGCTCGGCTCCGGTCGCCTGTAGATTGGGGATGGTATAGAAGGCCTTGGTGAGGCCGGTCCCGGCGCCGGCCGTCGCGCCGCCCCACGGCAGCAGGCTGCCGTTCAGCGTCGCCTGGTTGCCATGAAGCGTATAGATCGAGTCGATGACGTTCCCGGTGTAGGAAATCGCGTCATACGAGAATCCGCTTTCCCAGGTGCCTTGCCGGCCGAAGTTGAGGTTCACCGACCCGCTGTTGAAGGTGCTGTTGGAGGTGCTGGGGGTGTAGTTGCCGAGGCCGTTGCCGGTCTGGAAGACCAGATTGTCGCCGGTGAAGTCGTAATACCAGGTCCCGTCCGGGTTCCATGCGGGATGGCCGTGCGAGGCCCATTGGCCGATGAGGTCGATGCCGGTGGTGGTGAGGCCGTCATAGCGGCCGGCCTGGTTCGCGTTCCGGCCCATGACCCCCATCACGCCGAAGCCGATCTCGTTGCTGTCCTGCGTGGGATCGCCGGCACCTCCCGAATCGTCGGCGAACGCGGCCAACGGCGCGAGGCAGGTGGTGGCCAAAATCATGGCCCTGAGCGTGTTTCGATAGATCACCTCGCCCCCCTTTCCTTCCGTCCCATCAACGGAAGAAGAAAGCGCCGCTTGGGCTGTTCGAGCCGTGGATCTGCGAGTGGCAGTTGAGACACTTTCTCTGGGTTGCCAATTCGGCGGCGAAGAAGCTGCTGCCGACCGGCCCGGTCGGGATCGAATGCGCCCCGCCGAAGGCGCCGCCGCTCGAGTTCGCCTCCGAGCTATGGCAGGACGAGCACAGGAAGTTCAGCGGCTCCTTCATCAGGCGCGCCTGGTTCGAGCCGTGCGGCGTGTGGCAGTTGGTGCAGTCCTCGCGCACCGGCTGATGTTCCCAGAGCAGCGGCCCGCGCTTGTCGGCGTGGCAGTTGTAGCAGGTCTCGTTGACGGTGAATTCCTTGAGCAGACGCGGTCCCGGCGAGCCATGCGGGTTGTGGCAGTCGGAGCACACCACCTTGCCTTCGCGGATCGGGTGGTGCGAGTACTCGTAGCTCTCCGCGCGCTGCTGGGCATGGCAGGTGAAGCACACCTCCGGCTGGCTGATCTTGACCAGAACCGGGTCTTTCGGCGTGTGCGGATTGTGGCAGGTGGAGCAGGCGACGCTGTTCTGCTGGTGCTGGCTGCCTTCCCAGTTCATGCGCAGGCCCGATTCGTGGCAGGACAGGCACGCCTTGTTGCGCGCCTCTACCGGCGAGACAGGCACGCCTTCGATCTTCGGCTTGACGAACAGGATCGGTGGCAGGATCAGCTTGCCGTCGACCGTTTTCAGGCTGGCGTGGTCCGCGCTCGGGCCGTGGCAGGTTTCGCACCCTTGCTGGGCAAAGGGCGTGCGCGCGTCGCCTTTCACCGCATGCGGCGTCTGCAGAATGAGATTGACCGGAGGGGTATTATGGCAGGTGAGGCAGGTCTTCGCGCCTTGCTGCGAGTAGAGCTGATTGTCGCGCGCGCGCTGGTATGCCGCATCGTCGGCCGCAAAAGCCGCCGCCGCCGACGCGATCAACCAAACGAGCGCCAAAACGAGTCTTAGGCTGGTCCCCCGAACCATCCAATCCCCCGCTCTATCTTCGGCGCACCCATCGCCGTTGGTCGCCCCTACCGAACGGCATTCGATGTTGCGTCAAGCAACTTTTCCTGTAAAGCTATTTAATATCTGCCTCCTTGATTTAGATCAATTCGCTTGCCGGATTCAGCTTCAGCCGGCAGCGGCGGGCGCAGACGAGCTCGACCTCGCCAAGCCGCCGCGCCTAGAGCGGTGCGCGCTGCGGCCCGGCAATGTTCACAGCGCCGATGAATGGGAGGGCACGCTGCGCCCGGTGGTCGCGCGCCATCAAGGCACGGTCGCGCATCCGTATGTTCGCGCCGACGCCGCCTTCGCCATGCCCGATATCTACGAGTTCCTCGAAGCTAACGGCGTGAGATACACCATCCGTCTGCCGGCCAACAGAGTCTTGCAGGACAAGATCGGCCACCTGCTCACACGCCCGGTCGGGCGTCCGCCAAACCAAGTGCGGCGGTTCCATGCGAGCTTCAGCTATCAGGCGGAGAGCTGGGGGAAGCCGCGGCGCGTCGTTGCCAAGGTCGAATGGCATCCGGGCGAGCTTTATCCGCGCGTCGGCTTCATCGTCACCAACATGACGCGGTCAGCCGAGCGCGTCG
>JASHTP010000292.1 GCA_030040495.1 Alphaproteobacteria bacterium | reverse complement strand
GGGTGATCGAGGATGCGGCTGATGCGGTCGACGATGGAGAGGCCGAGGCCGAGCCCGTGCTCGGTGCCGGGGCCGGCGGCGAAGCGCTGGAACTCCTCGAACACCAGGCTCTGGTGCTCGGGCGGGATGCCGCGGCCGGTGTCGCACACCTGGATGATGACCTCGCGGCCGGCGCGGCGCGCGCCGAGCAGCACCTTGCCCGAGACGGTGTAGCGCAGCGCGTTCGACAGCAGATTCTGCAGCACCCGGTGCAGCATGTGCCGGTCGGTGTCGACGGCGAGCGCCGTCGGCACGATGCGCAGCTCGATGCCCTTGCGCTCGGCGAGCGGCGCGAACTCGACGCGCAGGCTGGCGAAGAGTTGGCCGAGGGCCACGTCGCGCCGCTCCGGCTTGAGCGCTCCGGCGTCGAGCCGCGAGATGTCGAGAAGCGTGCCGAGGAGATCCTCGACCAGGCGCAGCGACGCGTCGACCTTGCGCACCAGCTCGAGATCCTGCGCTTCGCGCTCTCCGGGCCGCTCGAGCAGGCTCGAGACATAGAGCCGCGCCGCGTTGAGCGGCTGCAGCAGATCGTGGCTCGCCGCGGCGAGGAAGCGCGTCTTGCCGAGATTGGCCGCCTCGGCGACCGATTTCGCCCGGCTCAGCGCCTCGTTGAGCGTGGTGAGCGCCTGGGTGCGCTCGCGCACGCGCTCCTCCAGCTGCTCGTTGGCGGCCGCGAGCCCGGCGGCCGCGCTGACATGCTCGGTCACGTCGGAATAGGTGGTGACGTAGCCGCCCGACATCGGGCTGGTGCGGATCTCCAGCACCGTGCCGTTCGGCCGTTGCCGCTCGAACACCGTCTCGCCTTCGCCGATGAACAGCTCGAGCCGCTGCGCTTCGAGCGCGTCGACATCGCCGGGCCCGTATTCGCCGCGCTCGGCGTTGAAGCGGACGATCTCCTGCAAGGTCACGCCGACGCGCGCGAATTCCGGCGGCAGGTCGAGCAGATCGCGGAAGCGCCGGTTCCAGCAGACGAGCCGGAGCTCGCGGTCGAAGACGCTGATTCCCTGTCGGACGTTCTCCAGCGTCGCCTGCAGCAGATCGCGGTTGTACTGGATCGCCGCGGTGGCGTCGTCGAGCAGCCGCATCGCGCCTTCGAGGCCGAGATTGCGCCGCTCGAGGCTCAGCGCGATGACGAGCCGCGCCGACGGTGCGCCGATCGCGCCGGCGAGCAGCCGCTCGGTATGGCGCACCAGGGTGAAATCGGCATCGGCATCGGACGACAGCTCGACGCCGCGCGCGCGGGCGAACTCGGCAAAGGAGCGCTGCGCCCGGTCGGCGCCGAGATATTGCGCGGCGACCGCTGCGAGCTCCGCGACGCCGATCGAGCCGCGCCAGGAGCGGGCGCCGAGCTGGCTCTGGCCGGGGTCGAAATCGACGAAGGCGCTCGCCTGGCTGCGCTCGATCGCCCGCGGGGTCCGCGACAGCGAGAAGGCGACATAGCAGGTGATGTTGACGAGCAGGCTCCAGAAGACGCCGTGGGTGAGCGGGTCGAAGCGCACGCCGAGAAGCTGTTCCGGCCGCAGCAGCGCGATGCCGAAGGGACCGTGCTCGAGCAGCGCCTGCGGCAGAAAGCTCGAACCCGCGAGCGACGGCAGCAGCAGCGTGTAGGCCCAGGTGAGCGCGCCCGCGACGATGCCGGCGAGCGCGCCGCGCCCGGTGGCACCGCGCCAGATCAGGCCGCCGAGCAGCGCCGGAGCGAACTGTGCCAGCGCCGCAAAGCTGAGCAGGCCGATCGAGGCGAGCGCCACCGAATGGCCGATCAGCCGGTAGAAGCAGTAGGCGAGCAGCATCAACGCCAGGATCGCGACGCGGCGCACCTGCAACACGATCGCGCTCATGTCTTCGCGGCCGGCGAGGCCCAGCCGGCGGCCGTGCAGCACGATCGGCATGATCAGATCGTTGCTCACCATGGTGCTGACCGCGACGCAGGCGACGATCACCATGCCGGTCGCCGCCGAAAGTCCGCCGATGAAGGCGAGGAGCGCCACCACGCTCTGTCCGGCCTGCATCGGCAGCGCCAGCACGAAGAGGTCGCCGTCGACGCCGCCGCGCGGAAAGACGACGAGCCCGGCGATGGCGATGGGAATCACGAACAGGTTGATGGCGACGAGATAGATGGGAAAGAGCCAGGCCGCCTTGCGCATGTCGGCGGGGTCGGCATTCTCGACCACGGTGACGTGGAACTGCCGCGGCAGGCAGAGCGTGGCCGCGACGGCGAGGCCCGTCATGGTCACCCAGGTGGCGCCGTCGACGCCGCCGAGGAAGAGCGGGCCGAGCGCGGGCATGGCGCCGATCCGTGCCCAGAGATCGCCGAACCCGCCGAACATGCCCCAGGTGACGAAGGCGCCGACGATGAGGAAGGTGCAGAGCTTGACCAGGGATTCGAAGGCGATCGCCAGGATCATGCCTTCATGGTGCTCGGTCGCGTCGATGTGCCTGGTGCCGAACAGGATGGCGAAGAGCGCCATGATCACCGACACGGCGAGCGCCGTGTCGCTCCATACCGGTTGGCCGTGGAACGCCGCCGGCAAGCCGACCGACGTGTCGCCGGTCAGCGCCAGGAAGCTCGCCGACACCGCCTTGAGCTGGAGGGCGATGTAGGGCAGCACGCCGATGATGGCGACGATGGTCACCGCCGCGCCCAGCACCTGGCTCTTGCCGTAGCGGGCGGCGATGAAATCGGCGATCGAGGTGATGTTGTGCGCCTTGGAGATGCGGATGATCCGCGTCAGCAGCGGCCAGCCGAGCGCGAACACCAGGATCGGGCCGATATAGATCGGCAGGAAATCATAGCCGGTGCGCGCCGCCAGCCCGACGCTGCCATAGAAGGTCCAGGAGGTGCAGTAGACGGCGAGCGACAAGGCGTAGATCACCGGCTTGGCGGTCGGCGGGCCGCCGCGCCGCCGCGCCCGCCGGTCGCCGTGATAGGCGACGGCGAAGAGAAAGGCGACGTAGCCCAGCGACAAGGCCAGTACGGCCCAGCTGCGAATCATGGTTCCTGCCCGCCCGATGGCCGAGTCGACGATAAAGCACCGGAGCGCGGCCTGTCTCTAGCCGCGCGCCCGGGCGCTAACAACCCCGATCTGCGGTAAATTGTCCTGTGGATTCAAGCGCCGTCCGGGCGCGGCGCCGGCATGCGGGCGGGCGCCGAACGGCATGGAGGTGGCGCGGCGGCCCGTCTAGAATGAGAGAAAACGCCACAGGGAGGACCCAGTCACCATGCCGGAAGCCGCGATTCCGACCGTCGCCGACGTGACGCGCCACCATGCCAAGACGCGCCCGGACCAGGTGGCGCTGCGCTTCGACGGCGAGACCATCAGCTACGCCGCCCTCGACCGGCGCGCGAGCCAGGCGGCGCACGGGCTGATCGCCGCCGGCATCGCGCCGCAGGCGCGCATCGCCATCCTGGCGAAGAACAGCCCGCCCTTCTTCGATCTTTGGTTCGGCGCGGCCAAGGCCAACGCCGTGCTGGTGCCGGTCAATTTCCGCCTGGCGCCGCCCGAGGCCGCCTTCGTCGTCAACGACGCCAAGGCCGAGCTGCTGTTCGTCGGCGTCGATTTCTACCCGCTGGTCGAGAAGGTGGCGGGCGAGCTTTCGAGCGTGCGCGAGATCATCGCGCTGGACGGCAACCACCCGGTCTGGCCGGACTATGCCGGCTGGCTCGCCCGGCAGAAGTCGAGCGACCCGGCGCTGCCCATCCTCGGGCGCGACTGCGCCATCCAGATGTATACGAGCGGCACCACCGGCCACCCCAAGGGCGCCCAGCTCAGCCACGACAATCTGCTGACCTTGCTGCCGGGCGCGCTCGAGCAATGGGGCAACTGGCACGAGGGCGACGTCAACCTGGTCTGCATGCCGCTCTTCCATATCGGCGGCAGCGGCTGGGCGCTGGTCGGGCTCTATCGCGGCATCGAGAACGTGCTGACGCGGGATTTCGACCCGCCTTCGATCCTGCGCGTCATCGAGCAGTGCCGCATCACCAAGGCGCTCTTCGTGCCGGCGATGATGCTGTTCCTGCTGCAGGCGCCGCAGTGCCGCGACACCGACTTCTCCTCGCTCGAGCTCATCGTCTATGGCGCCTCGCCGGCACCGCTCGATCTCTTGCGCAACGCGCTCAAGATCTTCGGCTGCGGCCTGGCGCAGGTCTACGGCCTCACCGAGACCACCGGCGCCATCACCTATCTGCCGCCCGAGGATCACGGCGAGCAGGCGGTCGAGCGCATGAAATCCTGCGGCAAGCCGATGCGCGGCGTCGAGATCAAGGTGGTCGACGCCGCCGGCAAGGCGCTGCCGCCCGGCGAGGTCGGCGAAGTGGTCTGCCGCACGCCGCAGGTGATGCTGGGCTACTGGAACCTCGACGAGGCGACGCGGCGCTCGGTCCGCGACGGCTGGTTCCATACCGGCGATGCCGGCTATCTCGACAAGGACGGCTATCTCTACATCTACGACCGGGTCAAGGACATGATCGTGTCGGGCGGCGAGAACATCTATCCCGCCGAGGTCGAGAGCGAGCTCTTCGGCCATCCCGCCATCGCCGACGTGGCGGTGATCGGCGTGCCGGACGAGCAATGGGGCGAGGCGGTGAAGGCGATCGTCGTCAAGAAGCCGGGCGCCGCCGTCACCGTCGCCGAGCTCATCGATTATGCGCGCGAGCGCATCGCCGGCTACAAGGTGCCGCGCTCGGTCGATTTCGTCGAGGCGCTGCCGCGCAACCCCTCGGGCAAGATCCTGAAGCGCGAGCTGCGCAAGCCCTATTGGCAGGGCCGCGAGCGCCAGGTGAACTGAGCGCCGGCAACCATCATCGGAACGGGAGGAGAGGTGCCATGGGGATGATCGCCGAGCTTTTCGAGCGCGGGCTCGCCGTGCGCAGCGCGGTGCTGGGCCGCGCCCATGTCGAGCGCTCGCGCCAGCGCGCGACCGCGCTTACCGAGGATTGGCAGACCTTCATCACGCAATATGCCTGGGGCGACATCTGGACGCGGCCCGGTCTCGACCGCAGGACGCGCAGCATGCTGACCATCGCGCTGCTGACCGCGCTCGGCCAGGAGGACGAGCTGAAGCTCCATCTCCGCGCCACGGCGAACACCGGCGTCAGCCGCGACGAGGTGAAGGAGATCCTGATGCACACCGCGGTCTATGCCGGCGTGCCGAAGGCGAACACCGCCTTCGCCCATGCGCGCGCCGTGTTCGAGGAGATGGACAAGGGCGGGGCGTAGAGGCCCGTTTCTGACGGACCGCGGCATCGCTATAGTGCGGAAATGCAGCATCGGAGCACATGAATGGTCGATGTCCGTCCCTATCGGCGCGAGCAGCCCGGCAACCACCCGCCCTATCTCTATCCCGACTATGCCAGCACGGTGAAGCGCGCGCCGACGCGCCGGCTCATCCGCCTCGAGCAGACGCTGACCGAGGTGACCGGCCCGGTCTTCACCGGCGGCTGGACCGGCCCTGCCATCGCCGATCTGACGCGCGCCGGCGCCGGCGAGCCGATCGGCGAGCGCATCATCATCGCCGGCCGCGTGCTCGACGAGGACGGCAACCCCGTTCCCGGCACGCTGCTGGAGCTGTGGCAGGCCAACGCCGCCGGCCGTTATTTTCATGACGGCGACCGGCACGACGCGCCGCTCGACCCCAACTTCACGGGCAAGGGCCATGTCATCACCGATGGGGACGGCGCCTACCGCTTCCTGACGGTGAAGCCCGGCGCCTATCCCTGGCGCAACACCTACAATGCCTGGCGCCCGCAGCATCTCCACTTCTCCGTCTTCGGCCCGGCTTTCGCCACGCGGCTGGTGACGCAGATGTACTTCCCCGGCGACCCGCTGCTGCCGCTCGACCCCATCTTCAACAGCACCGCCGACGAGACCGCGCGCCGGCGCCTGGTGTCGATCTACGATCCGGCTCTCAGCGAGGCGGAATATGCGCTGGGCTACCGCTTCGACATCGTGCTGCGCGGCCGCGCTGCCACGCCGATGGAGCGCTGAGATGAAGCGCATGCCGACCGCGTCGCAGACGGTGGGGCCGTTCTTCCATGTCGGCCTCGCCCGGCCGGATCTCGCCGACCTCACCCGCGGCGGCCGGGCGCAGGGCGAGCCCATCGTCATCCTGGGCCAGGTGCGCGACGGCGACGGCGCGCCGGTGCCCGACGCCATGCTCGAGATCTGGCAGGCCAACGCCGCCGGCAAATATGCCCATCCCGAGGATCGGCAGGCGAAGCCGGACGATGCCAACTTCGTCGGATTCGGCCGCGCCTTCACCGACAAGGAAGGCCGCTACCGCTTCACCACGGTGCGGCCCGGCGCCGTGCCCGGGCGCGGCAATGCGCTGCAGGCGCCGCACATCGCCGTGACCCTTTTCGCCCGCGGCCTGCTGAAGCATCTCTTCACCCGCCTCTATTTCGCCGACCTGGTCCAGGCGAACGAAGCCGATCCCGTGCTGAGCGGCATCGAGGATGCGGCGGCTCGCCGCTCGCTCCTCGCCGAGAAGGTGAACGGCGCGCCGGCGACCTACCGCTTCGACCTGGTGCTGCAGGGCGAGGGCGAGACCGCCTTCTTCGAGGTCTGAGCCGGAGCGCGGCGCGATGAGCGTCAACCCCGCGGATTCCATCGTCTTCGGCGGCCTTTTCGGCAGCGACGCCATGCGCGCCGTCTTCTCCGAGGCGGGCTTCGTGCAGAAGATGCTCGATGTCGAGGCGGCGCTGGCGCGGGTCGAGGCGCGGCTCGGCATCGTGCCGCAGGCCTCGGCGGACGCCATCACCGCGGCGGCGCGGCTCGAGCGCGTCTCGCTCGCCGAGATCGGCGCCAGCACGCGCACCGTGGGATATCCCGTCGTCGCCCTGGTGAAGGCGCTGGGCCGCGCCGCCGGCGGCGAGGCGGCGCGCCATGTGCATTGGGGCGCCACCACGCAGGACATCATGGACAGCGCGCTGGTGCTGCAGATGCGCGACGGGCTCGGCCTCGTCGAGGCGAGCCTGCGCCGCGTGGCATCCGGCCTCGCCGATCAGGCGCGCCGCCATCGCGCCTCGGTGATGGCCGGGCGCACCCATCTCCAGCACGCGCTGCCGATCACCTTCGGCTACAAATGCGCGGTCTGGCTCGCGCCGCTGGTCGACCATTTGGCGCGGCTCGAGGAGCTTGGTCCGCGCCTCTTCACCGTGCAGTTCGGCGGCGCCGCCGGCACGCTCGCCTCGCTCGGCGCGCAGGGAAGGGCGGTCACCGAAGGACTCGCTGCGGAGCTCGGCCTTGCCGCGCCGGCGGCGCCCTGGCATGTCGACCGCGCGCGCGTGGTCGAGGCGGCGACCTTCCTCGGCCTCGTCACCGGCAGCCTCGCCAAGCTCGCCACCGACGTCATGCTGCTGATGCAGAGCGAGGTGGGCGAGGCCTTCGAGCCGCATCAGAGCGGCCGCGGCGGCTCCAGCACCATGCCGCAGAAGCGCAACCCCATCGCCTGCGAATATGTCGTCGCCGCGGCGCGCGGCGTGCACGCGCTGGTGCCGCAGATGCTCGCCGCCATGGTGCAGGACCATGAGCGCGCCACCGGGCCCTGGCAGAGCGAATGGCTGGCCTTGCCGCAGATCTTCGTGCTGAGCGCCGGCGCGCTCGAGCAGGCCGCCGTGCTCGCCGAGGGGCTTTCGGTCGACGAAGCGGCGATGCGCCGCAACCTCGATCTACATCAGGGGCTGATCATGGCCGAGGCGGTGATGATGGCGCTCGCCCTCAGGATCGGCCGCGACGCCGCGCATCACGCGGTGCAGCTCGCCTGCGACCGCGCCATCGAGCAGAAGCGGCCGCTCGTCGAGGCGCTGGCCGCGGACGGCGCGGTTGCGCCCCATCTCGACCGCGCCGCGCTCGTCCGCCTCGCCGACCCCGCGAGCTATCTCGGCGAATGCGACGCCGTCATCGACCGCGTGCTGGCGCGCGCCGAGGCGGCGCTCGCCGGCTAGGGCGCGGACCGGTCGATCGAGATCGGGGCGGCGTGATCCAACCTCCGCTTCGCCGCGCCGTGCCGACCTCGGCCGGAGGTCGGGCCGATTCCGGGTCGCGCCCTATGCCGACGAACGCTACTCCGCCGCCTGCTGCGACGGCGGCCGCCCTTTCAAGGCCGCGCGCACGCCGGCGCCATAGTCGGGGTGAACCTTGTCGAACAGCTTCAATTGACGCTCGACGATGACGCCCGGGACCCCCGCCATCGCCTCGGCGATGTTCGTGAACAACCGCTTCTTCTGGCCGGCGTCGAACAGCTTGAACAGGGCGCGCGGCTGGGCGAAGTCGTCATTGCCGATCCGGTGGTCGTAGCGCTCGGCGGCGCCCGAAATCTTCAAGGGCGGTTCCGCCGCGTCCGGCCGCTCGACCGGTCCGCCGAACGAGCTGGGCTCGTAATAGGCGTCCGGGTTGGGATTGTTGGCGAAGAACCGCATCGCGCCGTCCTTGTGATAGTGGTGGACGGGGCATTTCGGGGCGTTGACCGGCAGCGCTTCGTAATGCGTGCCGAGCCGATGGCGGTGGGCATCGGCGTAGGAGAAGACGCGTGCCTGCAGCATCTTGTCCGGCGAGAAGCCGATGCCGGGCACGATGTTGGACGGGCTGAAGGCGGCCTGCTCGATCTCCGCGAAGTAATTGTCGGGATTGCGATTGAGCTCCATCACGCCGACCTCGATCAGCGGATAGTCGCCATGCGGCCACACCTTGGTGAGGTCGAACGGATTGTAGGGCGTCTTGTCGGCGTCGGTCTCCGGCATGATCTGCACGCAAAAGCGCCAGCGCGGATAATCGCCCCTCTCGATCGCGCCGAAGAGGTCGGCCTGAGTCGATTCGCGGGTCTTGGCGATGATGTTCTCGGCCTCCGCATTGGTCCAGTGCTGGTGACCCTGAAGCGTCTTGAAGTGGAACTTGACCCAGAACCGTTCCTTCTTGGCGTTGATGAAGCTGTAGGTGTGGCTGCCATAGCCGTTGATGTGGCGCACGTCGGTGGGCAGGCCGCGATCCGACATGAGGATCGTCACCTGATGCAGCGACTCCGGCGACAGCGACCAGAAATCCCACATGGCGGTCGGCGAGCGCATGTTGGTGCGCGGGTGTCGTTTCTGGGTGTGGATGAAGTCCGGGAACTTGTAGGGGTCGCGGATGAAGAACACCGGCGTATTGTTGCCGACCAGGTCCCAGTTGCCTTCCTCGGTATAGAACTTGAGCGCGAAGCCGCGCACGTCGCGCTCGGCGTCGGCCGCGCCCATCTCGCCGGCGACCGTGGAGAAGCGCGCCAGCATCTCGGTCTTCTTGCCGACCGCGGAGAACAGCGTGGCCTTGCTGTAGCGGGTGATGTCGTTGGTGACCGTGAGGGTGCCGAAGGCGCCCCAGCCCTTGGCATGGACGGTGCGCTCGGGAATGCGCTCGCGGTTCTGGTGGGCGAGCTTCTCGATGAGCTGATAATCCTGCATCAGAACCGGGCCGCGCGGGCCGGCGGTCATCGAATTCTGATTGTCTGCCAGCGGGTTGCCGGCGGTCGTCGTGAGCACGAGCTTGTCGGCCATGTCGATCTCCCTCCGGGCTTTGGATTTGGCGTCTAGGGTGACCGCAAACGCCGCCCGCGCCTTGATCTGGATCAAGCTGTCGGATCGGCCTCACGGCAGCCGCCGCCATTGACCTGGATCAAGGCCGTCGCTGCGGGATCGCGGCAGCCTGCTTCATAGCTTCGAGGGGGTCTTGCCATGCTGACGCTGCAAGACTGCATCGCGCTCAGCGACCTCACCGTTGAAGAGATCGACGCGATCTCCGAGCATGAGCATCTGCCGGAGACGATCGCCGCCGAGCTCGGCTGCTACCTCGTGCATCGCCCCGGCGGACGACGGATCATTCGCTCGATGATACGCGACGACATCGCGGCGGCATGCGGTCGCGGCGATTGGCGCCACGCCGCGGAGCTCAAGCTCGTCTTGCTGCATTTCGTCGAGCACTGCCGTCGCGATCCGGCGCTTTGCGGTCGATGGAGCGGGCCGAGGAGCGGACGTTCATAGAAAGACGCCCGACGAGCGGCGCCGACCGGCGCTTGGCTCATGCAGCGTCGCGCGCGCCTATTTTTCCAGGACGTACGTCCCCGGCGCGTCGCAGATCGGGGGATGGGCGACGCTGCCGACGGGCGGCGCGGATCGTCTCTCGCCGGACCTGGCCTGGAGCCAACCGGCCCAATCGATCCACCAGCTGCCTTCGTGCCTTTGCGCGCCGGCCATCCAGGCCTCGGCGGTCGCCGGCGGTGGAAGGCTGTCGTTCGTCCAATAGCCGCCTTTGCCTTTGGACGGCGGATTGATCATGCCGGCGATGTGCCCGCTCGCCGCCAGCACGAAGCGGGTCTCAGCGCTGGTCAGCGGCGCGACCCGCCACGCCGCGCGCCAGGGCACGATATGGTCCTTCTCGGCGCCTACCGCGTAGACGTCCTGGCGGATGCGGCCCAGGTCGATCGGTTGCCCGAGCAGCGAGATCTTGTCCGGCTTGATCAAATTGTTCTCGAGATAGGTGTTGCGCAGATAGAAGCTGTGCGCCGCCCGGGCCACCCTTGTGCCGTCATTGTTCCAGTACAGGAGATCGAAAGCGGGCGGCTGGTTCCCCATCAGGTAATTGTTGATCACCGTGCTCCAGATCAGGTCGTTCGCCCGCAGCAGGTTGAACATGGTCGACATGTGGCGGCTGTCGAGATAGCCGCGCTCGAGCATCTGCTGCTCGATATAGGCGATCTGCGGCTCGTCGATGAACACCGCCGTGTCGCCGACCTCGGAAAAATCCAGGAGCGACACCATGAAGGTGGCCGCGCCGAAGCGCTCGTCCCGCCGCGCCGCCAGATAGGCCAGCGTCATCGCCAGCAGCGTCCCGCCGATGCAGTAGCCGACGGGGTTGACGCGCTCGGCGCCGGTGATGTCGCGCACCACCTCGCTCGCGGCGAGCGGGCCGTCCGTCATGTAATCCTCGAAGGTGACGGCCTCCATCGCGGCGTCCGGGTTCTTCCAGCTGATCATGAACACCGAGAAGCCTTGCTCGAGCAGGAAGTGGACGAGGCTGTTCTTCGGCTGGAGGTCGAGGATGTAGAACTTGTTGATCCAAGGCGGAATGAACAGCAGCGGCACGGCATGGGTCTGCGCCGTCGTCGGCGCGTATTGGATGAGCTCGATGAGGCGGTTGCGGTAGACGACCTTGCCGGGGGTGGTGGCGAGGTTCCTGCCCGGCGTGAAGGCGGCGGTGTCGGTCATGCTGAGCCGGCCCTGGCGGAGATCCTCCAGCAGGTTGCGGAGCCCGTCGGCGACGCTGCCGCCGCCCGTCTCCCATGCCTTGCGCAGGGCTGCGGGATTGGTCGGCAGAAACGAGGTGGGGCTCATCGCATCGAGGAACTGCCGAAGATGGAACACGAGCCGCTGCCGCTCGGCGGCATCTTCCGCCTGCCGCTCGGCTTCCTGGAGAAGATATGCGGAAAGCGCGAGATAGCTCTGCTTCAGCAGCCGGAAGAAGGGGTGTTGCTCCCATTCCGGAGCGTCGAAGCGCCGGTCGGTGTCGCCGGCTTCCGGCCTGGCCGGTGCCAGTCCCCACCACCGCGCCGCGCTGCCGATCCAGGTCTCGGCCGCTTCTCGCCATATCGTCAGGCCCAGATTGGCGGCGGCATTCGCCGCATGGATCGGATCCGCCGCCGACCGGGCGGCGAGCGTGGTGAGAGCCTTCGTGATCTCGCCCCAGGAAATCGGCAGCAGCCGGTGGAGCGGGTTGGCCTGCCAGAGCTGGTCGGCCATCTCGGCCAGCAGCTCGGGACCGGCGCCCTGACGGAGAGCCGTCTCCGCCGCCTGCCGTTCGCCCGCGCCCGGCGTCCCGATCTCTGCGGAGCGCGCCGGCGCGGCAGCGGGGGCGACGGCCGATGCCGGTTCCGCCGGTCCACCTGCTCGCCGAGCCGCAGCCGCTCCGGAATGTCGTAAAGCCGACGACCTCCGCCGCTTGCGCCTAGGAGTGACGTTAGGGAGCGGCTCCTGCCTGTCCATTGCGGATCACTCGCACCGGTTCATTCGCCGGGGCCGACCTCCGGCAGAGATGAAGCTTAACACTGATATTTCCGGCCGCAGACGACCTTGAGGCAAGTCAAGGGGGCGGACAAGACGAGTTTGAATGGACCGCAGCGGCTCGAATCTCCGCCCGTGCCGCGACGCGGCGGCCCGGACCGTGCGAGGGGGTTTCCCGCACCGTCTTCGAATCAGGCGGCCGTGCTGAGCACGACCGCGGCGTGACGATCGCCCATCACCTTGTCCAGCAGCTTGGTACAGGCGTAGACCGCATCGATGTGAGGGGTCGGCGTCTCGGTGATGCGGGCGAGTTCGACGATCGAGCCGACCAGCGCGTCGATTTCAAGGGAGCGGCCGCCTTCGACGTCCTGCAGCATCGAGGTCTTGTGCGGCCCCACCGACTCGGCGCCGGCGATGCGTTTTTCGATGGTATGACGGAAGGTGATGCCGAGCTTCTTGGCAACCAGTTGCGCCTCTTCCATCATGGCGACCGACAGAGCGCGGGTCAGCGCAAAGCGCGCGATGCCTTCCATGCCTTCGTGGGTCAGGGCGGAGATCGGGTTGAACGAGAGGTTGCCCCAGGCCTTCAACCAGATTTCGGCGCGCACATTGTCCAGGATGTAGGACTTCAGCCCTGCCCCGACGATCATGTTGTAGATCGCCTGGACGCGGTTGCTCTTGCTGCCGTCGAGTTCGCCGACCGAGAACCGGTCGCCCTCTTCGTGGCGGATCACGCCCGGTCCGACGATGGAGGCCGCCGGATAGACGACGCAGCCGACGATGCGGTCGGGCTCGACATTGGCGTTGATCGCACCGTCCGGGTCGACGCTGGACAGTCGACTGCCCTCGAGCGGCCCGCCATGCTTGTGGAAATACCACCAAGGCAGGCCGTTCTGCACGGTCATGACGATGGTGTCCTTGCCGTAGAGCTTCTTCAGCCCCGGCGCGACCTCGGCGATGTGATGCGCCTTGACGGCAAGCACGATCAGATCCTGCGGTCCGGGCCCGCCGGTGTCGGGAAAGGCCCGCACGTTCTTCACCACCAGCTCCTGGCCGTCCGGCGCGAGAACTTTGAGGCCGTTCGTGTTGATCGCCTCGCGCTGGACCGCATTGACTTCCACGAAAGTCACGGTTTCCCCCGCATGCGCCAGCTTGGCGCCCAGGAGGCCGCCGATCGCGCCGGCGCCGATGACGCAGATTTTCATCGCCATGATGCATCCTCCTCGGTGGCAATCGTTGCAAAGGCGCACGATGGCGCCTGCGCTACCCCATCACGTTCGACAGGCGACCGACCCCTTCGATCTCGATCTCGATCTTGGCTCCCGGCTTCATCGACCCGGCGCCGAGCGATGTGCCGCATGAAATGACATCACCGGGCAGCAGCGTGAGATCCTGGGAGATCAGGCTCACGAGCCGGCGCGGCTTGAAGAACATGTCCGAGACCGGATAGTTCTGCCGCTCCTGCCCGTTCAAGAAAGTCCGAATCACCAGCGAGTCCGGTTCGAGTCCGGTCGCGATCGACGGGCCGAACACCCCGAAGCCGTCGAAGCTCTTGCAGCGGGTCCACTGGGCGAACGACGGATCGCGATTGAGAATGTCGAAGGCGGTGACGTCGTTCACGCAAGTGTAGCCGAAGACGTAGTTGGACGCGTCGGCCTCGGACACGCCGGCGCATCGCCGGCCGATCACGATCCCGAGCTCTCCTTCGAAGACGACGCGGCCGCTATAGGATTTCGGGCGCGGAATCTCGCGGCCGGTGGGATGGAAGGCGGTCTGCGCCTTGAGGAAATAAAGCGGCTCCTCGGGCTCCTTGAGATTGGACTTGGCGGCGGCGGCGTGAAAATTGTTCCACAGGCAAACCATCTTGCTGGGCTCGCAGGGCGTCAGAAGCTTGACCGAGTCCAGCGGCACGACTCGCCCCGTGACCGTCGGCTGGCCGAACAGGTCGCCTGTGCACACCGCGATCTTGTCCTGCTCGAGCTTGCCGATGGAGATTTTTCCCGCTTCCTCGAAGCGCACCCAATGGGCCATCGCGTTCCTCCTTAATTCGATGCCGGCATTCCTCTATCGCGGGAGCGGCCGAGCCGGTTTGGGCCCGGGGGAGCCGGTCAGCCGGCAAACGCCTCTTCGACCTTCGGCCGGCGACCAGGCGCCGTGCGCGACCAGAATGCTCGGAAGGAACCGCTAGAACGCGCCGCCGCCGTGCCGGCACCATTGAGGCGAGGCGCGCATCCTGCGTCGCCCGGCTCTGGCATGCCTGGCACTGTAAAAGTCGGCGGGTTCCCTGCTTTGATTTGGATCAATCCGGCCCGACCTCCGGCTTGGGTCCGCGCCGCGCCGCACAGCGGATATCGGATCGAGCGGTCCTGATCTCGATTTACGGGGACACGCCCTAGAGGACGCCGAGGAAGTCGCCGATCAGGCGGAACTCGCCGCGTGCCATCTCGTCGCCCGCCATGGTCGCGAGCCCAAGGGTGCGGGCCTGGGCGAGCAGCACCGTCTCGGCCGGCTCGCTCACGGCGTCGGCCACGAGCGCGCGGCGGGGCAGGCTCGCCAGCAGCTTCCGCGTGAAGGGCGTGCCGGGCGCGTGCGCCATACCGAGCGGAGTCGCGTTCGCCGCGATGTCGTAGCCGGACAAATCCTCGGGCATGCCGGAAGCGAGGTCGATGCGGCCGGCGAGGAGCCGCGCGAGCCGGTCGAACTCGCCCGGCTCCGAGGTTGCCACCGAGACGTGGTGGCCGCCGCGCCGGGCGAACTCGTGCGCGATCGCCGTTGCCGCCGCGCCGGCGCCGGCGAGCGCAAGGCGCTTGCCTTCGGGCGCGAAGCCGTGCGCCGAAGCGGCGTTCCAGAAGCCGGGCCCGTCCGCCATGTCGCCCGAAAGCCTGCCGTCGGCGTCGCGCCTGATGACGTTGACCGCCTCGAGTTCGCGCGCTCGCTCGGTCGGCGCCTCGACCAGGGCGAAGAGCGAGTGCTTCACCGGAACGGTCGCGATCACGCCGTCGCAGTTCGACGCCTGGCGAACCACCGACAGAAAGGCCGCGACCTGGTCCGGACGGACCACGAGCGGCACGACCACGCGATCGACGCCCGCTTTGGTGAAGTACCGGTTGAAGAGCAGCGGCGAGCGCGTCTGAGTGATCGGCGCGCCGATTATGAAGATCACCCGGGTTCGCGCGGTGACGAGAGCAGCGGCTGGCATGGCGGCTCCTGGAGCAGCGCTAGGCTTGACTTATCGCACGAATGGCGCAAAAGGAAAAATGTTGAACGTTTTCGGTTCTCTTGGAGAAATATGGTCGGGTGGGAGAAAGACGATGCCGCGACCGTCGCGCGGTTGCTCGCCGAGCGGTGCGGCGCGACGCATCCTTCGGCGTCCTGCCGTCCAACGCCAAGCTCGAGATCGAGGAGTTGCGCCGGCGCCATGGCGGCAGCGCCCATTCGCTGCGCGAGGCCCTGACCTTGCTCGCGAGCGACCGCCTCGTCGAAGTGAGCCCGCAGCGCGGCTTCCGCCACCCGGGCGGATCTCGAGGACATCACCCGGCTGCACGAGGCGAGCGTCAGCGCCGTCCCGGCGCATGACGAAGCAGGCGCCGTGCGGGAAATGCGCGAGCACATCCTCGGCAGCCTTGGCCGTTAGGGACGCCCGAAACCGCCGGCGGCGCGGCACCGTCCGCGGCGACCGAGCGGAGAGGACGAACGAGCAGGGAGACAAAGTGACATGCCTTCGATGACGCGCAGAACCCTCGGCCTCTATGCGCTCGCCGGCGTGGTCGCCGCCGCGCGACCGTCGCCCGCCGCGGCCGCCGACGAGATCCATGTCGGCATCCTGCCGCTCACCTCGCATGCGCCGAGCATCATCGCCGCGGCCAAGGGCTATTTCGCCGCGCAGGTGCTCGATGTCGTGTTCGTCACCTTCCAGGCGGCCGAGCCGATGGCCGTCGCGATCGCCTCCGGCGACGTCGATTTCGGCGTCACCGCCATCACCGGCGGCCTCATCAGCCTCGCGGACAAGGGCGTCGTCAAGGTGATCGGCGGCGCGCTCGAGGAGGCGCCGGGCGTCGAAGGCCAGAAGATCCTCGTCTCCAAGGCCGCCTACGATCAGGGCATCACCAGCCCGGCGAAGCTCCGGGGCCGCAGCTTCGGCGTCACCACCGCCGGTTCCTCCTTCCAGTACATGGCGCACAAGATCGCGCAAAAGGAGGGCTTCGCCGACGGCGACATCCATCTGAAGCCGCTGCAGCAGATTCCGGTGGTCATCGCCGCCTTGAAGAGCGGTCAGATCGACGCCTGGTCGATCGTGCCCAACATCGCCGATGCGCTGACCAAGGGGCCCGACGTAGTCGAGATCGGCAAGATCG
>JASHTP010000291.1 GCA_030040495.1 Alphaproteobacteria bacterium | reverse complement strand
GGCGCGACGCGCTCGCCGCCGGCGATCGCGACGAGGTCGAGCAGCTGATCGACGAGCCGCGGCGGCCGCCGGTAGCCCCGCGGCGGCCGCTTGTCGGACAGCAGGAAGCGCGCCGCGCCGGAGACGAAGCAGCGAGTGCGTACCCGGCGCAGGATGAGCGTGGTGAGGACGCGGCGCTGGGTGTCGATGACGAGGTCGAAGCGGCGGCCCGGCAGCGGCCGGCGCAGCAGCTCGGCGGCGCGCGAGCCGATGCCCGCCTCCTCGATGATCTCGTCGAGGAGCGTCGCGGTGAGCGGCGCCAGCGCATGGGCGTAGACCGTCCTGCCCTTGCCGGCGAGCCAGGTGATGCGCGCCTCCGGCCAGCGCTGCCGGAGCGCGCGCAGGAAGGGCAGCTTCATCACCCCGTCGCCGATGAGCTCGAGGCCGGAATAGACCAGCAGATCCATGGCGCGCGACAGTCTCACCGCCGCGGCGCCGAGGCAAGCGCCGGCTACCGCGCCCAGCGGAACATGATCGAGGCGATGAGCACGGCGAAGGAGAGGGCGAGCGCGGTCGTCGCCCAATCCGGCGCCCAGCTCGGCCAGTGACGCTCGATCCAGGGTCCGTCGCCGTCGCCGCGCGCGCGGCCGTCATCGCCCCAATCGAACATCTCCTGATCGGCGACGCGGGCGCGGGCGCGCTCGTTCTCCTGGTCGAAGCAGGTGGCGCGGAACACGGTGTATTCGGTGCAGACCGAGCTGCGGGGGTCGTAGATGACCTGCACGACGCGCACCGCCGGCGTGCGCTTGGCCGCCAGCATCCGCTCGGCCTCTTCCACCGCTCCCGGCCGGTCGTCGAAAATGCCGACGGTGCGCCAGCTGCGCTCCTGCCGCGCCTGTGTCTCGAAGGTAATCAGCCTCACCCGCTCCTCGCCGGCGATGGCCGCGTCGTTCCGCGGCGATACCGCCAAAATACCTGAGAAAACTCAGACAAGTACCAGAATTATTGTAATTCCTCTCCGTTCCCGCATTATCGATAGTCGCTTCTTGTGAAGATGTAAATATTGATCGCGGAAATCGCGCGGGAAGTCTTGAAAAAGCGCGCGGTCGGCCCCGGCGGCGGGCTACTTGCGCTTGCCGCCGACGGTGACGCCGGCCCATTTCTCGATATGGGTGATGAGGTTGGTGAAGTCCTGGTCGGGGCCGCCCTGCGAGAGGCCGTAGAGCCACATCTGCTTCACCGCGTTGCCGATCCACATCGGCACGCCGAGCGCCTCGGCCTCGCCGATGCAGAGATTGACGTCCTTCGACAGCAGCCCCAGCGCGAAGCCGAAATCGAAGCTGCGCGGCAGGATCGATTTCGGGAACTTGTCCTCGCTGGCGGCGCTGCGGCCGCTGCCGGCGTTGATCACGTCGATCATCAGCCAGGGATCGAGCCCCGCCTTGACGCCGAGCACGATCGCTTCCGAGGTCGCCGCCGTGGCGGTGGCCGAGAGCAGATTGTTGATCACCTTCATCATCTGCCCCATGCCGGGCTCGGCGCCGACATAGAAGACCTTGCCGAGATTGAGCAGCACCGGCTTCAGGCGCTCGCACTCGCCGGCCGGCCCCGACACCATCACCGCGAGCGTGCCCTTGGTGGCGCCGGCGATGCCGCCCGACACCGGGGCGTCGATCGCGGTGATGTCGCGCTCCTTGAGCCCGGCCGCCACGATCTTCGCCATGCGCGGCCCGGTGGTGGAGAGGTCGACGAAGAGGCGCGCGCGGCTGCCCTGGGCGATGCCGTTCGCACCGAGCGCGACCTCGCGCACGATGTCCGGCATCGGCAGGCTCGCCAGCACGATCTCGGCGCGCGACGCGACCTCGGCCGGTGAGGCGGCCTTCTCGGCGCCTTTGGCGGTGATGGCGCTCAGCGCCTGGCCCTGCACGTCGTAGGCGACGAGCCGGTGGCCTGCTGCAACGAGGCGGGAGGCCATGGGCAAGCCCATCCTGCCGATGCCGATGAAGCCGATGGTCTCTCCGCTCACCCTTTTCCTCCCCGGTTGGATTCTCTTGGCTTGCGCTGAAGCGCGGAGGAAGATGGTAGAGGCAGGCGGGCCGGCAAGGCCAGCCCCTCACGGGAGGAGCGGGAAGGCATGGAATTCGGCATTCTCTTCACATCCCACCCCAACACCGAGACCGAGCCCTATCCGCACCGCGCCGTCCATGCGCGGGTGACGCAAGAGGTGCTGCGCGCCGACGCGCTGGGCTTCGACTATGCCTGGGTGGCCGAGCATCATTTCAGCAACCAGTACGGCATCATGCCGGACGTCTTCGTCTATGCCGCCTATCTCGCGGCGCTGACGAAGCGCATCAAGATCGGCACGGCGGTGGTGACCCTGCCGCTCGCCAACCCGCTGCGCGTGGCGGAGAACGCCGCCTTCGTCGACATCCTCAGCAACGGCCGCTTCGCTCTCGGCCTCGGCTCCGGCTACCGGCAATACGAGTTCGAGGGATTCGGCATCGATTTCGAGGCGCGGCGCGATATCCAGGAAGAGGCGCTGCCGCTGCTCATGGAGCTCTTCCGCCGCAAGCGCGTCGACCACCAGGGCAAGCATTTCCACGTCAAGGTCGATGGCGAGTACGAGCTCTTCCCGCATGCCCAGCAGCAGCCGCACCCGCCGATCCTGCTCGCCGGCGCCACCGACCGGTCGATCGCTGTCGCCGGCCGCATGGGCTTCGGCCTCATGCTCTCAACCTGGACGCCGTTCGAGGGGCTGGCCCGGCAGGTGAAGCATTATCGCCAGGCGCTCGAGGAGACGCCGGCGGAGCTGCGCGCCAATCCCGCGCGCGGCCATGTCGACATCGCGCGCTGGGTCTATGTCGCCGAGACCGACGCCAAGGCCAAGGCCGAGAGCGAGGCCGGCATCCTGCGCCATCAGTCGCATTTCTTCAGCGGCCACACCTCGGGCTATCTCGGCACCGTCGGCACCGGCGCGAGCGCCGGGCGCGACTACGACACGCTTGCGCGCGACATCATCCTGCACGGCTCGCCGAAGACGGTGGTGGAGAAGCTGCAGCGCCTGCAGCACATGACCGGCGTGAGCTCGCTCATGCTGCACTACCCGCCCTGGTACGGCATCGACAAGGCGATGGCCTCGCTCGAGCTCTTCGCCGCCGAGGTGATGCCGAAATTCACGGGCGCGGCCGCGGCGAGGGCGAGCGCATGAGCGAGCGCATCGAGCCCTTCGAGCTCTTCGCCGTTCGCTATGCGCACCATGCCAGGCGCAGCGCGGCGGAGAACTTCATCGGCGCCGACCCGCACGAGGAGGGCTCGCCGCTCGATTATTTCGTCTGGGTGGCGCGGCGCTCGGACCGCGTCTTCGTCGTCGATACCGGCTTCGGCGAGGAAGCGGCGCGAGCGCGCGGGCGGCAGCTGCTGCGCCGGCCGGCCGACGGCGTCAAGGCGCTCGGCATCGATCCCGCCGCGGTCGAGGATGTCGTCATCACCCATCTCCATTACGATCATGCCGGGACGCTCGACGCCTTTCCCCGCGCGCGCTTCCACCTCCAGGACCGCGAGATGGAATTCGCCACCGGCCGCTGCATGTGCCACGCCGCGATGCGTCACGCGTTCGCCGTCGAGGACGTGACCGCGATGGTGCGTCATCTCTTCGCCGGCCGCGTCGCCTTCCATGACGGCGACGAGGAGCTGGCGTCGGGGCTCTCGCTCCATCGCATCGGCGGCCACACCGCCGGCATCCAGTGCGTCCGTGTGCTGACGCGGCGCGGCTGGGTGGTGCTGGCCTCGGATACCAGCCACCTCTATGCCAACATGGATCAGGCGCGGCCCTTCCCCATCGTCCTCAACGTCGCCGACATGCTCGACGGCCACAAGCGCCTGCATCAGCTCGCGGCCTCGCCCCGGCACATCGTGCCCGGCCACGATCCCCTGGTAATGAGGCGCTACCTAGCGCCGAGCCGCGAGCTCGAGGGCGTCGCGGTCAGGCTCGACGCCGAGCCGGTGGGGTAGGGGCGCCTGCACCCCACGCCGTCCTGCCGCGGAATGCGGTAGACTAATGGTAAGAGAGGGCGCCGTCGGGTGAAAATCCGCGTCCACTGGGGTACCGGTATCCCCGTCGCGGTTTCACGGGAAACAGGCCGGCGGGCGGCTAGCGCGATCCGGCCGCGCCGGCGACCAGCTCGCGCGCCGTGCGGATCGCCTCCAGCAGCAGCTGCTGGTCGCCGATCTCGTTGGCCAGCAGCAGCGCGAAGCGCAGCAGGAAGGCGTCGCTCTCGGCGTCGCTCAGCCCTTCATTGGCGGCGATGATCGCCTCGTAGAAGCCGTCGGCGTCGGGAATGTTGGGGTCGGTCTTCATCGCGCGATCTCCTTGCCGAGCGCCTTGTCGAGCGCCGCCCGCACCGCGCTCGCGGCCGGATTGACCAGTCGCGCGGCGAGATGCTGGTCGGGGCGGATCACCAGCACCTCGCCGGCGCTGCCGATGCGCTTCAAGGCGGCGCCGCGGATCACCGGCAGGCCGCCGATCGCGCCGTTGCAGGCGAAGCAGCGGGCGAGGCCGGCGGGCAGCTCCGGCGCCGCCACGCCGGGAAAGCACAGCACCAGGAACGAGGCGCCGTCGCCGCGCAAGAGGTCGCTGAGGGCGCCGTCGCCGCCGTCGGGGAGCGTGATCGGCAGGTTGGGCACGGCGCCGCCGCCGCCGGTGGTCAGCGACGAGGCCCGGTACTCGAAGGGCACCGAGAGCCGCCCGGTATTGACCAGCGCGCGGGCGAAGGGATAGCGGCGCGCGAGGTCGAGGACGGCGTCGCGGAAGCGGTGCTCGAAGGGCGAGCGCGGCGCCAGGAAGCGGATGGTGCGGGTGGTGACGTGGATATTGTGCGCGCCCGCGGCGCGGCGCTCCTCGTCGTAACTGTCGAGCAGCGCCTCGGGCGCGGCGCCGCGCAGCACCGCGGCAAGCTTCCAGGCGATGTTCTCGGCGTCCTGCACGCCGCTGTTGCCGCCGCGCGCGCCGAAGGGGTTCATGACATGGGCGACGTCGCCGACGAAGAAGACGCGGCCCTGGCGGAAATGCTCCATGAGCTGGGTGCGGTAGCCGTAAGGCCCGACCCAGACGATCTCGACCTCGCTGGTGCCGAGATGCCGGCGCAGCCGGTCCCGCACCGTCTCGGGATCGGCGATGAGCTGGGGGTCGGCATTGGGCCCCATCTGGTAGTCGAGCCGCCAGACGCCGTCGGCCATCGGGTGCTGCCAGACGGCGCGGCCGTCATTGAATGCCGCCTTGGCCCAGGTCCAGCGCTCCGCCGGCAGCGGTTTCTTGAAGCGGACATCGCTGATGCACCAGCGGTCCTCGCCCTGCTCCGCCGTCATCCTGGCGCCGAGCGCGCCGCGGATGCGGCTCGCCAGCCCCGATGCGTCGATCACCCACTCGGCCTCGAGCGTATAGGCACCGTCCGGCGTCTCGACCGCAAGCGCCGCATGATCCTCGTGCAGCGCGATGCCGGTGACGCGGTTGCGCCAGCGCAGCTCCGCGGCCGGCAGCTCCATCAGCCGATCGACCAGGTACCATTCGATGTAGAATTGCTGCAGGTTGATGAAGGGCGGCTGCTTCGACAGCGAGCCCCGCGCCGCGTCGAAGCTGTAGAGCACATCGTCGTCCGCCAGCACCTTGCCGACCGACCAGGTGACGCCCTTCTCGGCGATGCGCGGATAGATGCCGAGCCGGTCGAAGATCTCGAGCGTCTTCTGCGCATAGACGATGCCGCGGCTGGAGGCGCCGCGCACGCCCACCGTGTCGTCCTCATCGACGAGCACGACCGGAATGCCGCGGCCGGCGAGATCGCAGGCGGCGGTGAGGCCGGAAAGCCCGCCGCCCACCACTGCCACCTTGTGGCGCCGGCGCTCGCCCTGCAGCTCCGCCGGCCGCCGGTAGGGAAAGACCGGGAGCGCATAGCCGCCGCCTGCCGCCGGCACCGGCTCCGTCATGTCGCGATCCGCCTCCTCCGGACGTTCTCTTCGCGCCTCGGCGCGCAATATCTTTCCCTCCCGGGAAAGCGACCGCGGCGTTTCACGGCATGGTGCGGGCGGCGCGGCGGCGGCGCAAGCGCGATCGATCGCCGCAGCAGGGCCGGGCCGGCGCCCGACCGGGCAGCGAGACCGTCGGGGTTGGGATCAGGGTTGCGACTTGGCCTCGCCGAGGCCGAGCGACCACATCAGGCCGATGATCGCGCCCTTGAAGCGCGGCAGCAGCAGCAGGGTGAGCAGCAGCGTCGCCGGGACCCACAGCGCGATCTGCTGCCCCGTCGAGAAGCCGATGCGTTCGGCCAGGAAGATGAAGGGCACGACGAGATGCCCCACCACCAGGATGGTGAGATAAGGCGGGAAGTCGTCGGCGCGGATATGGCCGAACTCCGCGCCGCAATCGGTGCAGCGCGCCACCGGCTTCAGGTAGGCGCGGTAAAGCGCGCCGCCGCCGCAGCTGGGGCAGCGGCGGCGGAAGCCGCGCAGGATCGGGGTGAGGCTCGTTCCGTTCGCCATTCCCGTCTGCCTGAGAGCGGAAATCGAAGCATCCCGCGGCGAAGCGGCAGTCCGCCGCCGCGTCCTCGACGCCCGAACCGCCCTGCTAGGATTTGTCCTCGGAGAAGGCCTTGTAGGCCATGATGGTGAAGGTGTCCTTGACGCCGGGCAGCGTCTGCAGCCTTTCGATGACGAAATGGCCGATATCCGCGTCCGGCTGGAGATAGCACTTCATCAGCAGGTCGTACTGGCCGGAGACGGAATAGACCTCGGACACCTGCTCGATGCTTTCGACGGCTTCCTCGGCGACCTTGTAGGCCTTGCCGAGATCGCACTTCACCATGACGAAGATCGTCTTCATGGCGATCTATCCCCTCAGCCGCGCGCGATCCTCGGCGGACGCGCCAGGAAAGCGGGCAGGTGGTCGCCGAAGCCGACGACGCGGCGGTCATCCTCGTGATCGTCGCGGCGCTCGTCGCGCCGCGGTAGCGGCGTCACCTTGCCCTCGGGGTCCATGGTGACCGGTCGCGGCGCCTCGC
>JASHTP010000290.1 GCA_030040495.1 Alphaproteobacteria bacterium | reverse complement strand
GGCGATCGCGTCGCTGCTCGGGCCGGAGACGGTGCTGGTGCCGGCGCAGAACGGCATTCCCTGGTGGTTCCCCTACCGCGCCGGCGCGCCGCTCGAAGGGGCCCGCATCGCCGCCGTCGATCCCGACGGCGGCATCGGCCGGCGCCTCGACCCCGCCCGCGTCGTGGGTTGCGTCGTCTACATGGCGGCGGCCGTTCCCGAGCCCGGGCTGGTGCGCCGCTTCGGCGGCAATCTGCTGATCCTGGGCGAGCCCGACGGCACGATGTCGCCGCGCCTCGCCCGGGTCGCCGCGCTCTTCGGCGAGGCCGGCATCAAGATCGAGACCACGCCGCGCATCCGCGACGCGGTGTGGATGAAGCTCTGGGGCAATGTCGCCTTCAACCCGGTGAGCGTGCTCACCGGCGCCAAGATGGACCGGATGGCGGACGATCCCGGCGTGCGCGCCGTGCTGCGCGCGGCGATGCTGGAGTGCCGGGCGGTGGCCGAGCGGCTGGGCGCGCAGTTCGACCGCGATGTCGAGGCACGCATCGCGGAGGCGCGCACGATCGGCGATTTCAAGACCTCGATGCTGCAGGATTTCGAGGCTGGACGCCCGATCGAGATCGAGGCGCTGGTCGGCGCCGTGGTCGAGCTCGGCCGCCGCGTCGAGGTGGCGACGCCGATGCTCGAGGCGATCGGCGCGCTGACGCGGATGCGGGCGACGCCGCCTTAGAGGCCTCGCCTGTCGCGCGCGCAACGCCCCGCCGGCGATGCGGCGGGGCGTTGCGGCGCGATACCGCCGCTTCAGGGCGCGGATTTGAGGGTAACCTGCGCGATGCCGGCGGCGACGTTGAGACCGGTGTTGCCTTCGATGCTCACCGGCTGCAGCGTGAAGGATTTCTGGAATCCGCCGATCAGCACGTTGGCGGTGGCGCCGACGCCGACCGCGGCACCGCCGGTGGCGCCGCCATACTCGCCGGCGAGCGCGCCCTTGCCGACATCCGTGCTGGGCGCGAACACCGCCCAGACGATGACGCCGCCCGCCTGGTAGCCGATATCGACGCCGAACTTGTTGATATGGCCGGTGTAGTTTTCGAGCGCGCCGTGATCATGCGAGTAGGTGCATTTGAGGTCGCGCGTCGAGCCGAAGATGAAGCCCCAGCCGCTGCTGACGTTGCAGGTCAGGACCCCGGCTTTCACTCCGCCTTCGTCGGCGCGCACCGGCGCGGACAGTGCCAAGGTTCCGACGGCGAGTGCGGCGGCCGCGACGGCCGAAAATAGCTTCTTGGCCACGTTGCTTACTCCTCTGGATGGGATGATTCACGTGCTTGTAGTGACAAACCTCGGCGTTGCCGCCGCGGCAAGGTTCCTGCGGTTCAATCATCGGCTGCACCCCACTATGCGCAGCGCGCGCCGACATTGATCCAAATCATTCCGCTCCGGCATGCGGCGCTGTCCCTTCCTGGTCGCACGGAAGCAACGGCCGACCGCCGTGTGGATTTTGTGAGCCGGCGCCGCTCCGCCTTGATCTGCGTCAAGGCGAAGACGGGACGCCTGCGGCTCAAGATGGCTGTCCGGACGAAAGCCGCACATGTCGCGCCGTCTGCTCCCCACATTTTGCGGCGCCCTTCGAGCTCGCCGCCGCGTGGTCGCAGCTTTGCTGCTGCTGTCGCTCCTGGCGCTCGCCGCCTGCGCCGCGGCGCCGCCCGCCGACGATGCCGAGGCCGTGGCCGAGTTCGCGGCCATCAACGATCCGATGGAGCCGACGAACCGCGCGCTCTATGACGTCAATGCGGAGCTCGACCAGAAGCTGCTCGGGCCGCTCGCCACCGGCTATCGCTGGGGAGTGCCGGCGGCGGCGCGCGACGGCATCCATAACGCGCTGCGCAACGCGTCGAGCCCGGTCGACCTCGTCAACCATCTCGCTCAAGGCAAGCCTTGCCGCGCCGGCGACACGCTGCTGCGGCTCATCATCAACAGCACCTTCGGCCTCGGCGGGCTCATCGACGTCGCGAAAAAGATGGGGATCCCCTCGCGAGAGACCGATTTCGGCATCACCCTCGGCGTCTGGGGCGTTCCGCCTGGCCCTTATCTCTACATGCCGCTGCTGAGCTCGAGCAACGTGCGCGATCTCGCAGGCAGCGGGCTCGATCTCGCCGCCGATCCCTGGAGCTGGGTTGCTTCCGGCAAGGTGTTCGACGACGCCGATTGGGGGCGGCTCGGCATGTATGTCGTCGACACCAGTGACCGCTGGCTTGACCGCGTGCAGGAGATCAACCGCACCTCCCTCGATCCCTACGTCACCTATCGCAGCATGTACCGGCAATACCGGAGCCACGCGGTCGAGCGCGCGCGCGAGGCCGACGACGGGGTGGTCTGCGGCGACGTGCCGTGATGTCGCCTCGGCGCGGCTTGACTGGTCGCGGCGGATGAACGCCGTGCCGAGGCGCCCTTGATATGGATCAATGCCGTCCCGTCCGACCGGCATCCAAATGCGATGGCGAAGAATTGGTGAACTTTCGTTCCATATCTCGATCATGACTCGGTCGTGATCGCCGATCCGACATTCGGCTAACTCAAGGAGGAATCCATGTCATCGCGTCTCTCCCGGCGCCTCTACGGCTATGGTGCCGTGCTCGTCAGCGCGATCGCGCTCGCGAGCTGTACGAACTGGTCTTTTGAGCAGCCGATGCCCGGCAACCCCGTCACCGAGGGCATGACGACCTCGGAGGCGAAGGAGGCTTTGCGCAACGACAACAGCTTCAGCTCGGATCTCGGCCGCGAGTACTATGCGCTCTCCAGCTTCCGCGCCGGCGACAAGGATTGGGCCGGTGCCGATTATTTCGCGCGCAAGAGCCTCGCCGCGTCCAAAA
>JASHTP010000289.1 GCA_030040495.1 Alphaproteobacteria bacterium | reverse complement strand
ATTTCTACGATGCCGACCCGCACGATCCGGTGCTGGCCACCTATCGGCGCATCTTTCCCGGGCTGTTCAAGCCGCTCGGCGCGATGCCGGCCGGCCTCCAACGGCACATCCGCTATCCCGAGGACCTCTTCCTGGTTCAGGCCGAGATGTACCGGGCCTATCACATGAGCGCGCCCGAAGTGTTCTACAACCGCGAGGATCTCTGGCAATTTCCCGGCGCCACCAGCAGCAGCGGCGAGGTCGAAGGCGCCGACAGCACCAAGATGGCGCCCTACTACATGATCACGCGCCTCGCCACCGAGGCGCGCCCCGAGTTCTTTCTCATGGTGCCGATGGTGCCGAACCGGCGCGAGAACATGATCGCCTGGCTGGCGGCGAGGTGCGATCCGCCCGATTACGGCAAGCTGATCGTCTATGAATTCCCCAAGGAGAAGCAGGTCTACGGTCCGCTTCAGATCGAGGCGCGCATCAATCAGAACACCGAGATCTCCCAGCAGATCTCGCTGTGGAACCAGATGGGCTCGCGGGTGATCCGGGGGACGGTGCTGGTCATCCCGGTCGGGAACTCGGTCTTGTACGTATCGCCGCTCTACCTGCGCGCCTCGACCGGGCAGCTTCCGGAGCTCAAACGCGTGATCGCCGCCTATAGCGACCGCGTCGTCATGGCGAGAACCTTGCCCGAGGCGCTGGCGGAGATCTTTCCGGGAGCGGCTCCGACAGCGCCCGCGGCCGCTGCGACCGCAGGACCGTCGCCGCCGACAGCGGTTTCGCCCGAGGCCGCGCGCGCGGCGCTCGGCCACTACGACCGCGCGATCGCCAAACTGAAGGCGGGCGATTGGAGCGGCTTCGGCGCGGAGCTCGACGCGCTGCGGCCGCTGCTCGAGCAGCTCGACCGGCAGGCGGGCGGGCGGTAGCGGAAGCCGAGGGCGAGGCCGGGGGCCTGCGCCGGTCACGCGCGTCGCTCGGAACTGTCGAGAAAATCCCTTATCGAGGCTGCCGTGTCTGCCGATTGCGCCGGAAAGGTGCGCCAAGCGACGGCCGCTTATCGGACGGGTGCTGCCTGGCGGGCCTTCGATAGTCCAATGCAAGCATTTCCTTGCAATCCTCCGGCCGCACAACCATCATACCTGCCATAACAAAATCGCATTTGCATGCGAGGGCAGCGGGAGGAGCCACCGGAACCGTGGCGACGAATGCCATCGAAGCGATCGCGGGCGAGCGCCGCCGGGTGCAGCTCGCGGTTTCCGGCGTGTCGAAGCACTTCGGCGGCCTGTGCGCGGTCGAAGACGTGTCGCTGTCGGTCGCCGCCGGATCGATCACCTCGATCATCGGCCCGAACGGCGCCGGCAAGACCTCGCTCCTCAACATGATCAGCGGCGTCTACAAGCCCGACACCGGCACGATCACCCTCGAGGGCCGCGACATCACCCGGGCGCGGCCGTCCGAGGTCGCCGCGCTGGGCGTGGCGCGCACCTTCCAGAACATCGCCCTCTTCGGCGGCATGACCGTGCTCGACAACATCATGCTCGGCCGGCACGTGCGCATGAAATCGGGAATTCTCTCTTCCGTCATCTATTGGGGCCTGGCGCAGCGCGAGGAGGTGGCGCACCGCGCCCGCGTCGAAGAGCTGATCGAGTTCCTGCAATTGCAGGATCTGCGCAAGCAGCCGACGAGCGCGCTGGCCTACGGCCTGCGCAAGCGGGTCGAGCTGGGCCGCGCGCTGGCGCTCGACCCCAAAGTGCTGCTGCTCGACGAGCCGATGGGCGGGATGAACCAGGAAGAGAAGGAGGACATGGCCCGCTACATCCTCGACGTCAACGGGGCCTGGGGCACCACCATCATCCTGATCGAGCACGACATGGCGGTGGTCATGGACATCTCCGACCGGGTCGCAGTGTTCGACCGCGGCCGCAAGATCGCCGACGGCACGCCCGGCGAGGTGCAGAGGGATCGCGCCGTCATAGCCGCCTATCTCGGCACCCGGCAGGAGCGCGCGGAGGCGGCCGAATGACCACGCCGGTGCCGACGACGCTGCCGCGCCTTCTGCGGCGCAACGCCGAAGACATGCCGCAGCGCACCGCGATGCGGGAGAAGCAGCGCGGCATCTGGCAGCCCTACAGCTGGCGCCGCTATTGGGAGGAGACGCGCGACTTCGCGCTGGGCCTGGCCGCGGCAGGCTTCGCACGCGGCGACAAGCTCTCGGTCATCGGCGAGAACCGGCCGCGGCTCTATTGGGCGCAGCTCGCCGCACAATGCCTCGGCGGCATCGCCGTGCCGGTCTATCAGGACGCGATCGCCGGCGAACTCGCCTATGTCCTCGACCATGCCGAGACCTCGGTGGTGGTGGCCGAGGATCAGGAGCAGGTCGACAAGGTTCTGTCGCTGAAGGCACAGCTGCCGCATCTGCGGCTCATCGTCTATGACGATCCGCGCGGCCTGCGCGACTATCCGACGCCGCTCGTCCGCGCCTTCGAGGAGATCCAGGCGGCGGGCCGCGCCTTCGGCCAGATCCGTCCCCTCTATGTCGAAACCGAGATCGAGAAGGCGGCAGCCGGCGACGTGGCGCTCTTCTCCTACACCTCGGGAACCACCTCGGCGCCCAAGGGCGCGATGCTGTCGCACGACAATCTCCTGTTCGCAGCCGGCTCGATGAGGGCGGTCGAAGAGGTGCGCTCGACCGACGAATGGCTCGCCTATCTGCCGATGGCGTGGATCGGCAATTCGCTGTTCTCGATGGCGATGCATCTCCTCGTCGGCTTCACCTGCAACTACCCGGAAAAGCCCGAAACCCTGCAGCGCGACGCACGCGAGCTGGGGCCGACCGTGGCGCTGGCGCCGCCGCGCTTCTGGGAGAATCAGCTGACCGCCATCACGGTGCGGGCGGCGGACGCCTCGCCGGCCAAGCGCGCGAGCTTCCGGTTCTTCCGGCGGCTCGCCGAGCGGGCGGAAACATTGCGGGCGTCGGGACAGACGGTGCCGCCGCTGCTGCGGCTCGGGCTCCTCGTCGGCGAGTTCGTCATCTACGGCCCGGTGCGCGACCAGCTCGGGCTGGGCCGCGCGCGCTGGGCCTACACCGGCGGCGCGGCGCTCGGCGCCGACACCTTCCGCTTCTTCCGCGCCTTCGGCGTCAATCTGAAGCAGATCTACGGCGCGACCGAGCTTGCCGGCCTTTGCGCCCTGCAACCGGACGGCGCGGCCTCGCCTGACACGGTCGGTCCGGTCCTTCCCGGCTGCGAGATCGCGCTGGAAGAGGGCGAGGTGCTGATCCGCTCGCCGGGGGTGTTCAAGGGCTATTACAAGCAGCCCGAAGCGACCCGCGCGGCCATGGCCGCGGAGGGCTGGCTGCGCACCGGCGACGCCGGTTTCATCGACCAGCGCGGCCATCTCGTCATCATCGATCGCGCCAAGGATGTCGGCAAGCTCGCAGACGGCACCGTCCTCGCCCCGCAATTCCTCGAGAACAAGCTCAAATTCAGCCCCTATATCGGCGAAGCCGTGGTGTTCGGCGACCGCCGCCCCTTCGTCGCCGCCATCATCGCCGTCGACCCGGCGACGGTCGGCAATTGGGCGGAGCGGCGCCAGCTCGCCTACACCTCTTTCCAGGATCTGAGCGCGCGGCCGGAAGTACGCGACCTGATCCGCGGCGAGATCGAGCGCTGCAACGCCGGCCTGCCGCCGGCGACGCGCATCCGCCGCTTCGTCGTGCTCAACAAGGAATTCGACGCCGACGACGACGAGATCACGCGCACGCGCAAGATCCGCCGCCGTTTCGTCGCCGAGAAATACGCCGCGGTGGTCGAAGGCCTCTATGCCGGCCAGGGCGAGGTCGCGCTCAGCGCCGCGATCACCTACGAGGACGGGCGCAAGGCGGTGCTGGAATCGACGCTCGCGATCGTCGCCGTCGAGCCGGCGGGCGAAGCGGCGCGGGAGGCGGCCTATGCCTGACCTGCCGTGGCGCTTCATTCTGATCCTGTCCGCCAACGGGCTCCTGGTCGGCTCGATGTATGCGCTCGTCGCGCTCGGCTTCGTGCTGATCTACAAGGCGACGGACGCGATCAACTTCGCCCAGGGCGAGTTCGTGATGTTTGCCGGCTTCCTCGCCGCCGGGGCCTCGAATCTCGCCGGCTTTCCCTGGTGGATCAGCGCGCTGCTCGCGCTCCTCGGCATGGTCGTCTTCGCCTTCGGGCTCGAGCGCGTGGTGCTGAGGCCGCTGCTCGGCAGGCCGGTGATCGCCGTGGTCATGGCGACGCTCGGTCTGGGATTCGTGCTGCGCGGCACCGCCACCTTGGCCTTCGGCGGCGGCACGCAGACGATTCCTCTGCCGGTCGGCGACGAGCCCTTCCTCCTCGGGCCGCTCATCCTGCCGCCGATCGAGCTGGTCGGCGCCGCGGTGAGCCTGGGGTTCCTCGCCGCCTTCGGCTGGTTCTTCCTGAAGAGCAGGATCGGCGTGGCGATGCGCGCGGTCGCCTCGAACCAGCAGGTGGCGATGGCGATGGGCATCAATGTGCGGCGCTATTTCGCGCTCGCCTGGGCCTTGGCGGGGGTGGTCTCGGCGCTGGGCGGCGTGCTGTGGGGAGCGATGCTCGGCGTCGACAACCAGCTGGCGCTGGTCGGGCTCAAGGTGTTTCCGGTGATGATTCTGGGCGGTCTCGACTCGATCCTCGGCGCCGTCGTCGGCGGGCTGATCGTCGGCGTCGTCGAGAGCCTGTCCGCCGGCTTCCTCGATCCGCTGGTCGGCGGCGGCACCAAGGATTTCATCCCCTATCTGCTGATGATCGCCGTGCTGATGGTGCGGCCCGAGGGCATCTTCGGGCGGCGGCGGATCGAGCGCGTGTGAGGCGGCCGGCGGCGGCGCCGGCGGGAGGTTGAACGGGCGATGTTCCACAGCGAGACCGGCGTCTTCAAGACGAGCTACGCCGCCGACATGGCGCTGTTCCCGCTGCCGGTGGCGCGCTGGGCGATCGCCGGCCTCGCCGCGCTGTTCGTCGGCGTCGTCCCGCTGATGTTCACCCCCTATCTGATGACGCTGCTCAATCTGGTGCTGATCGCGGTCGTCGGCGCGATCGGCCTCGGCATCCTGACCGGCTATACCGGACAGATCTCGATCGGCCATGGCGGCTTCATGTCGGTCGGCGCCTACACCGCCGCAAACCTGATCGTGCGCCTCGGGCTGCCGTTCTGGCTCGCGATCCCGGCCGGCGGGCTGATGGCGGCGCTGATCGGCATCGTCGTCGGCATCCCCTCGCTGCGCATCAAGGGGATCTACCTTGCGGTCGCGACGCTCGCCTCGCAGTTCATCATCGAATGGACGATCAACCATGTCACCTGGATCTCGGGCGGCATAGAGGCCTCGATCCAGGTGCCGCCGCCGTCGGTTTTCGGCTGGAAGCTGCAAAGCCCGGTCCAGCTCTACTTTTTCCTGCTGTTCTTCGCCGTCCTGGCCATCGTCGCCACCTTGAACCTGATGCGCAGCCGCATCGGCCGCGCCTTCATCGCCATCCGCGACCAGGACATCGCCGCCGAGATCATCGGCATCGATATCTTCCGCTACAAGCTCTACGCCTTCGCCATCTCGTCCTTCTACGCCGGCGTCACCGGCGTGCTCTACACCTACTATCTCGGCATCGCCAATTACGAGCAGTTCGGCATCGATGTGTCGATCAACTACCTGGCGATGATCATCATCGGCGGACTCGGCTCGGTGCTTGGCGCCGTGCTCGGCGCCGCCTTCATCACCATCCTGCCGGAGGCGACGCGCCTCTTCCTGACCGATTTCGGCGGCGCGCTCTTCTCGCCGGACACGATCCGCAGGCTGGTGCCCAATCTGACGCTGATCCTCTTCGGCGGCTTGATCATCTTCTTCCTGATCGTCGAGCCGGAAGGGCTGAACCGGCTGTGGCGCAACATCCGCAACTACTTCCGGTTCTGGCCGTTTTCTTACTGAGTGACGACGTCTGCAATAAGGAGGAAACGATATGACAGCGCGATCGACAGGCTTCATCGCCCTCACGCTCGGAGCGGCGCTCGCGGGCGCCTGCGCAGGCTCCGCCCGGGCCGGCGACAAGACCATCATCATCGGCATGCAGTGCGACCGGACCGGCCCGACCCAGGTGGTCGGGACCAGCCTGTGCCCGGGCACGCACGACTACATCGATCTCATTAATTCGCAAGGCGGGGTCGACGGCTGGAAGATCGACGTGCCCGAGGTCGACACCGCCTATCAGGTGCCGCCGGCGATCGAGGAATACGAGCACGCCAAGCAGGAGGGCGCCGTCGGCGTCATGATCTACGGCACGCCGCAGACCGAGGCGCTCAACCAGCGGCTCGAGCAGGACAAAATGCCGGGGACCTCGCCCGGCTTCGGCATCGCCGCTTCCGGCGACGGTCACTACTATCCCTACCTCTTCCCCATCGCGGCGAATTACTGGTCGCAGGGCGCGGCGGCGGTCAAGTTCGCCAAGGATCAATTGGGCGGCAGCCTCAAGGGCAAGAAGATCGCCTATATCTTCTACGACAACCCGGCCGGTCACGAGCCTTTGCCGGTGATCGAGGACCTCGCGAAGATCGAAGGCTTCCAATTGCAGACCTTCGCCGTGCCGCCGCCGGGCGTCGATGTCAGCTCGCAGGTGCTCGCGATCGCCCAGCAATACCGCCCCGACTTCGTCATCGACCACACCTTCGGCAAGTCGCCGGCGCTCGTCATCAAGGGCCTGAAGCAGAACGGCTATCCGCTCACCCACGTGGTCGCGCTGGTGTGGGCGTCGGGCGAAGCCGACATCATGGGCGCCGGCGGTTGGAGCGTCGCGCAGGGCTACAACACCATGCAGTTCGCCGGGGCCGGCGAGAACTACCCGGTGATCAACGAGATCAAGGCGATGTACAAGAAGGAGGGCAAGGCGCCGCCGGCCGGGATGCAGTCCACGGTCTATTATAATCGCGGCGTGCAGCAAGGCGCGCTCTGGGTCGCGGCGCTCAAGAACGCGCTCACGCTCACCCACGGCCAGAAGCCGACGCCGACCGACGTGAAGAAGGGCTTCGAGATGATCCACGACTTCACGCTCGGCGGGCTCAACGCCTCGCTCACCATCACGCCCAACGATCACGAGGGCGGCGGCTGGGTCCGGATCTTCCAAGTCAAGGGCGACGGTTTCGTCCCCGAGACCCAATGGTTCCGCGCCTACCGCAATCTGGTCGTGGCAAGAGAGCAGAAGACCGCGGAGCAGATGGCAGCGAAGGCGAACTAGCCGCCGAACCGAAGGGATCGCGGGCAAGATCGCCTGCTTCGCCCGCGGCAGCAGCGTCGGCCCTCCGGCGTTGCTGCCGCCGCGGCGGAGGCGAGGATGCTCGGCACCGCGAGAGGCGACAGAAAAGGGCGGCGACGCAAATCCGGATCGACGCAGCATGCTGGCGCTGAACAACATCGAGGTCGTCTACGACCACGCCATCCTGGTGCTGCGGGGCGTCTCGCTCCAGGCCAAGGAGGGGCAGATCACTGCGCTTCTCGGCGCCAACGGCGCCGGCAAGACCACGACCTTGAAGGCGATCTCCGGGCTGCTGCGTTCGGAGCGCGGCGAGGTGACGAAAGGCAGCGTCGAGCTTGACGGCGACCGGCTCGACCGGCTGCTGCCGCATGAGGTCGTCGGGCGCGGCGTCGTCCAGGTCTTCGAAGGACGCCGCGTCTTCGAGACGCTGACGGTCGAGGAGAACCTGACCGCCGGCGCGCACAGCCGCAGCGACCGCCGCGCCGTGCGTGACGGCATCGAGCGGATCTTCTCGACCTTCCCGGTGCTGGAGGAGCGCCGGCATTTGTCGGCGGGATACCTGTCGGGCGGCGAGCAGCAGATGCTCGTCATCGGCCGGGCGCTGATGTCCGACCCCAAGGTGGTGCTGCTCGACGAGCCATCGCTGGGGCTCGCCCCGCAGATCATCGAGGAGATTTTCGACGTCATCCGGCGGCTCAAGCAGGAGCAGCATCGGACCGTCCTGCTGGTCGAGCAGAACGCCAGCCTGGCGCTCGGCATCGCCGATCACGGCTATGTCATGGAGAACGGCCGCATCGTCCTCGACGGCCCGGCGGCGACGCTGCGGGAGAATTCCGACATCAAGGAGTTCTATCTCGGCCTCAACGAGGCCGGGACGCGCAAATCCTACCGCGACGTCAAGCATTATCGCCGCCGCAAGCGCTGGCTCGGCTAGGAGCCGGCGCTTCTAATCGCGCGGACGATCGGCTTATCATGCCCGGGCGGCCGAGCCGGGCGTCCATGCGAGCCCGGCGGCCCAGGGAGGATGGGGATGCTGCACCAGGATCAGGTGGACCAGGCCCGGAAGCTGCTCGACCATCTCCATGGCCGCACCACGGCGCTGGCGGAAGGCGTCTATCGCAATCCGGTGACCGACTACACCTGCCCGCAACAGGCGGCGCGCGAGCGCGCGCTGTTCTTCCGCCGCTTCCCGCTCTGCATCGGATTGAGCTGCCTGCTGACGAAGGCAGGCGATTTCCTGACGCATGATTATGCCGGAGTGCCGATCCTGCTGGTGCGGCAGAGCGAGGGTCCGCTGCGCGCCTTCCTCAATGTCTGCCGCCATCGCGGCGCGCGCGTGGCGGAAGGCAAGGGCGCCGGCGCGCGGGACTTCTCCTGCCCCTATCACGGCTGGTCCTACGGGCTCGACGGCGCCCTGCTGGCGCGCCCGGCCGACGGCGCCTTCGCCGAGATCGACAAGGCGGGGTGCAGCCTGCGCGAGCTGCCGCTGGTCGAGAAATACGGCCTGATCTGGACGAGCCCGACGCCGGGGGCGGGGTTCGACATCGACGCGCACCTGGCCGGGCTCGAGCGCGATCTCGCCGCCTACGGCCTTGCGTCCTATCATCATTACGAGACGCGCGTGCTGCAGCGGCGCATCAACTGGAAGGTCGCGGTCGACACCTTCCTCGAGCTTTACCATCTCAACGTGCTGCATCCGCGCACGGTGGGCCCGATCCTCTACAGCAACCTCGCGACCTTCGACGCGTTCGGGCGCAATCTGCGCATGATCGGCGCGCGGCGCACCATCGGCGCGCTGCGGGACCTGCCCGAGGCGGAATGGGACCTCATCCGCCACAGCGCCATCATCTACGTGCTGTTTCCCAATACAGTGCTCATCGTGCAAGGCGATCATCTCGAGACCTGGCACATGTTCCCGGCGGGGAACGGCGTCGACGAGTGCCGGATGTACGCCTCGCTCTACACGCCCGAGCCCGCGCTCACCGACAGCGCGCGGCGGCATTGGGACCGCAACATGGAGCTGCTGATGGCGACGGTGGAGAAGGAGGATTTCCCGCTGTCGGAAGGCATGCAGCGCGGCTTCTATTCCGGCGCGCAGCGCGAGGTCACCTTCGGCCGCAACGAACCGTCGCTGCAGCATTTCCACAAATCGGTGGCGGAAGCGCTTGCCGCATCGGGCGGCGGGATCGGCGGCTAGGATCGTCGGGAAAGAGCTCGGTCAGGATATGGGCCTTCGCAGCCTCTCCCTCCCGGACATAATGCGGCGCAACGCGCTCGCCTTCGGCGAGCGCACCGCGTTTGTCTGCCAGGGAACACGCGTCAGTCACCGCGAGCATCTGCGCCGCGTCGAGCGGCTCGCGGCCGGCCTCGTCGAAGCCGGCGTCGGCGCCGGCGACCGCATCGCCGTGCTGGCGCGCAACGGGCTCGAGTTCGTCGATCTCTACGGCGCCGCCGCCTGGCTCGGCGCCATTCTGCTGCCGGTGAACTGGCGGCTCTCGCGCGACGAGATTGCGACGATCCTCGCCGACGGCGCGCCGAAGCTGGTAATCGCCGACGCCGAGGACCAGCCCGGCATCGCCGCCGTGGCGCCGTCGCTCGCCGCCGTGGCCGGCTTTTACGGGCTCGGCGGCGCGGCGGCGCCGTTCCGACCCTTCGCC
>JASHTP010000288.1 GCA_030040495.1 Alphaproteobacteria bacterium | reverse complement strand
CGCTGGAAGACGAACTGGCCGGCCGAGCTCGTCTCCGCCGCCGGCCGCATTCCCTGCACGGTGCTCGACATCTCGAGCTGGGGCGCCCAGCTCCGCCTCGACGGCGCCGTCGCGATGGAAGGCCGCGTCTGGCTCAACATCGAATGCGTCGGCACCATCGGCGCCGACATCGTCTGGCGCCGCGACAACGCGCTCGGGGTGCAGTTCGTCGAGCAGCAGGCCTGGATCCGCCGCCTGCACACGCAGCGTCTCGACCCGACCAGTTGGCATGCCGCGGCCGGCTACCAGCCGCTGTCCTGACGCGCCGCGGGCGCCTGCCGCTCAGAGCCGGTCGATCTCGTAATCCTCGCAGGAATAGCCGAGTACGCTGAGCCCTTCCTCGAGATAGTCGCCCAGCGCCGGCATGCCCATGAGATAGGCGGCGGAGCGGTGGCGGTGGCGCTCGACGGCGAGCGCGCGCGCCTCTTTCCATTCCGCCTTGTCGAAATCGCCGCGACCGAGCCAGGCCAGCGCGATCAGATCGACCGTCTCGTCGTCGTTGAGTCCGTTGATCGCGGTGCGCAGCTCGTCCACCGCCGGGTCGTCGGCATAATCCTCGAGCACTTCGCGCTCGCCGCTGTCGGCCGGATTGGAGCCGGGATCCGGCTCCACCGGATCGACCTTGGCGTCGAACTCGCGTGCCTTGACGATGATAAAGCAGACCTTCTCGATGCTGATGTTCAGCTCGACGCCGGCTGGCTCTTCCTCGGCCATGTCCCTGCTCCCGTACCGATGATGCCGGCCGTCGCTCCAGCGGCCGAACCTGGTATTCCTTGCCACGACCGGCGCTCAGGGCGCCTTGATGCAGGTCAAGGCCTGCGGCACGCCGAGCCGGAATTTGATCCAGGTCAACGTAACGGCGGCCCGTCATGCTAGCGTTTCACCGTGGCGAATGCGACCGCCTCGGCCGCCGCAGGCAACCGGCCGGGCGACCGTCGGAGGGGTGTGCCATGCAGCTGCTGCTGACCGAGAAAGACCTCGACCGAATGCCGCCGGAGCTGCGGCAGGGTCTCTTGCTCTATCTCGCCGGCACGCCGCAGCCGCCGCCCGCCGCCGGCGTCCAGGCGACGCCGCTCGGCCGCGCGCAAGCGACCGCGCTGCTGCGCGAGATCAGCTTCCACCGCGACGGCAGGGCGCTCCGTGCCCTGCTCAAGCGGCTCGCCTATGGCGAGGACCGCGAAGCGCCGCCGCGCCGGCGCCTCGCCGAGGCGCTGCCGAAGGCGGCGCCGGCGCTTCTCGCCCGCCATCTCGCCACCCTCAACCGCCTGACCGCGCGCATTGCCAAGGCGCGCAGCGCCCGGCTCTGGCGCCTGCGCCGCGCCGACGGCGCCTACACCGTCCATCCCGCGACGCGCCAGGCGCTGCGCGAGCTGCTGCCGGTCCTGGCGCGCTCGGGCAAGGCGGAAGAGCCGCTCTGGGAGGGATGAAAGGACCATCGCCATGACCATGCGCCTCACCAGCAGCGCTTTCGGCGCCAGGGCCACGATGCCGGTCCGCTTCACCTGCGACGGCAGCGACATATCGCCGCCGCTCGCCTGGTCCGGAGCGCCGCCGGCAACACGGAGCTTTGCCCTCGTCTGCTCCGATCCCGACGCGCCCGCGGGCGTCTGGTTCCACTGGGCGATCTTCGACATTCCGGCCGGCTCCGCCGAGCTCGCCGAGCATTGCCCGACCGACGGCAGCGTAGCGCCGCAGGCGCTCAACGATTTCCACCGCCGCGGCTATGGCGGCCCCTGCCCGCCGCACGGTCACGGCCGGCATCACTATCATTTCAAGCTCTATGCGCTCGATGTCGAGCGCCTCGGCGTGGCGGCCGACGCCGGCTGCCGCGAGGTCGAGGCCAAGGCCGAAGCGCACGCGCTCGCCACCGCGGAGCTCGTCGCCGTCTATTCGCGCTGACGGGCTTCGCTGCGGCGGCGACGCCGCTTGCGCCACGTACGGCAAGGGCCGTGCCGGCCTTGATGCAGGTCAAGGCGCTCGCGCCGCGATTCGGGCTCAGTTGCGACAGTGCGGCTCCGCGGCGGACGAGGGAGGCGATCGTGAAGGTGAAAGAGGTCATGGCGCCTGATGTCGAGACGGTGCGCTCGAACCAGACGGTGAAGGAGATCGCCCAGCGCATGGACCGCCAGGCCATCGGCTATTTCCCGGTTTGCGACCGCGGCCGCCTGGTCGGCGTCGTCACCGACCGCGACATCACCTGCCGCGCGGTGGCCGACGGGCGCGATCCCGTCGCCACCAAGATCCGCGACATCATGTCGAAAGGCGTCGCCTATTGCTTTGACGATGACGACCTCGCCGCGGCGATCCTGCTCATGGAGCAGAACTGCATCCGTCGCATTCCGGTGCTCGACCACAAGCAGCGCCTTGTCGGCGTGCTCTCGCTCACCGACATCGCCCGCGTGGCGCCGCATCGCCTGACGGCGGAGCTGGTCGAGGCGGTGTCGCGCGAGACGCCGCTCAGCGTCACCATCAATCCGGCGGCCGAGATTCAGGAGTAACCCCCCGCCCGCCGCGCTTTCGCTTCAGGCCTCGAGCAGCTCGACGACGGAGCCGCCGCCATGGAGCCGCTCGATCGCCGCGGCGAAGAGCGCGGCGGCGTCGAGGATGACGAGCCGGTCGCGGCGGAGCTCGGCGCCGAGGCGGAAGGGCGGCACCGAATCGGTGACGACGATCTGCTCGATGCCGGCGCCGGCAAGGGTCTCGGTGGCCTTGGTGGCGAAGACGCCGTGCGACGCCGCGACGAAGAGGCGCGCGGCGCCTTTCGCACGGCAGGCCGCCGCGGCGCGCGCGATGGTGGTGCCGCTGCTGATGAGATCGTCGATGATGATCACGGTGCGTCCCGCCACTTCGGCATAGAGCGTCTCGCCGCTGACGACTCCGCGGGCGCGCTGCTTCTCCATGAAGCCCGTGGCGATCGGCGCGTCGAGCCGGCGCGCCAGCGCGTCGCGGAAGGCCTCGGCGCGCTTCATGCCGCCGACATCCGGCGACAGCACCAGCAGCGTCTCGGCGCGCAGGCTCCGGGCGAAATGGTCGACGAAGAGCTTCTTCGCCTCGAGATGCTCGGTGCGGCAGCGGAACGCGTTCTGATAGGCGGCGAGATTGTGCACGTCGAGCGTCACCACCCGGTCGGTGCCCACCGCCTCGAACAAAGCCGCCACGTAGCGCGTGGTCACGGGGTCGCGCGTCTGCGTCTTGCGGTCCTTGCGGGCATAGCAGAGATAGGGTGCGATCGCGGTCACGCGTGCGGCCGCGGCGTCCTTCACGGCGCCGATGAAGAACAGCAAGCGGCAGAGCTTGTCGTTGACGCTGCTCTCGCCGTCGCCATAGAGCGATTGGACGACATAGACGTCGCGGCCGCGGACATTGACCAGCGGGCGCGCCTTGTGCTCGCCATCCTCGAAGCCGCGCTCCTCATGGGCGGCGAGCGCAAGCCCGAGCCGCGCGGCGATCTTCTCGCCATAAAGCCGGCTGGCCTCGAGCGCGAAGAGCAGCGGCTCGTCCGGGGTCATCGGGCGCGTCAGTGCAGGTCCGAAGCCGGCGTCTTCGCCCGGTCGGGCAGGCCGCAGGCCTCTTCCGGCTCGCCGGCGAGCATTCCCGGCGTGGTCGGCTCTTCGATCGACGGGTTGGGCGCGGGCGGCGGCGATGCCGGCTCGTCGAAGGGCACCGTCGCGCCGGGCTCGCCGCCGGGGGCGGCAGCTCGGCGCGTGCGTTTGCCGCCACGCCGCATCGGCGTCCGTTTCGGCGCTGCTGCCATGCCAGCCTCCCGCGTCTGCGAGGAACCGACGCCATCCAAGCATTGCCGGCCCGGCGCGGCGTTGATGTACATCAAGCGCCGCCCGGCCGCCTCAGCGCGGCGTCACCGCCAGCGTCCGATCCGCGCCGAGGCCGACCCGGGCGCCGAGGCGCGCGCTTTCGCGGTCGAGCCGGCGCTGCAGCCACTGCGCCTCCTCGGGCGTCGCGCGGTTGAGGCGGAAGTTGCGGATCCGGAACGGGATGAGGCGCAGCGCCAGCAGCCTGCCGTCGCCGGCCGAGAGCGTCGGCAGGTACATGACGACGAGATCGGGACGATATTCCTCATAGCCCGAAATGCCTTCGTAATCGTCGAGGAAATCGCCGCATCCATAGAGGATGAGCTTCTCCCGGTAGAGCTCGATCCCTTGCGCATGGTGACAGGAATGGCCGTGCACGAGGTCAAAGCCGGCGTCGTCGACGAGGCCGTGGGCGAAGGCGCGGAATTCGTCCGGGATGCGGTAGCCCCAATTCGGTCCCCAATGCAACGACGCGATCAGGAGGTCGCCGTCGCGCCGCGCCGAAGCCGTCTGCCGCGCGATGCGCGCCAGCGTCGCCGCCGAGAGATCGTCGAGGAGATTGACGCCCGGCCGCGCGGCGCCGGCGGCCCAGCCCGGCGGAACGCCGCTGGTCTCGGAGCCGAAGCCGAAGACGAGGAGGCGCCGTCCGCCGCCGACATCGAGCGTCGCCGGCGCGGCCGCTTCCGCCGCGTCCCGCCCGGCGCCGGCATGGCGGATGCCGGCCCGATCGAGGCTCGCCAGCGTCTCGACGAGGCCGACTACGCCCCAATCGAGCGTGTGGTTGTTGGCGAGCATGCAGCAATCCAGCCCCGCCGCGACGAGGCAGCCGATATTGTCGGGGCTCATCTTGTAATTGATGGTCTTGGGCTCGGGCCGGAGGCTGCGGGTGATGCTGGTCTCGAGATTGACGAGGCGCGCCGCCGGATTTGCCTCGCGCAGCGCCGCCAGGGCGTCGCCCCAGACATAGGCGAAGTCGACCGGATGCGGGATCGGCCCGTGCGCCTGCTCGGCAAGCTCGAGATAGCGCCGCGCCGAGCGCACCGCCGGCTCGTAGAGCCGGGGATCGCCGGGATGCGGCAGCGCCTGGTCGACGCCGCGGCCGACCATGACGTCGCCGGCGAGAAAGAGCGTGACGCTGTCCACGGCCGGCGCGCCGCCGGCGGTCGTGAGCTCGGCCATCGTCAGCCGCTCCCCGATCGGGGCCAGCGCGCCGCCCGCCAAGAGGCTCAGCACGGCGCGGCGGTCGATCCCGCCGCTCTGTCGGCGCGCTTCCATGGCTGATGATGGCAGGGTCGGCGCCGGCGGCGATTGATCTGCGTCAAACGAGAAAAGCGCGGCGGAGCGGACGCGGCGCCGGAGGTTTTTTTGGACAGCGGCCGGCTTCCGCGCCGCCTGCGGTCTTCCCTGCCCGCGCGCCCGCTGCTAAGCCTTCGGCTGTCGCGGCGCGGATGGGTGGCCGAGCGGTTTAAGGCACCGGTCTTGAAAACCGGCAGGGGTGCAAGCCCCTCGTGAGTTCGAATCTCACCCCATCCGCCAGCGCCCGGCAACGCCGAGAAATCCCGCGGCGGCGCCTCCGGATCGGGCCCGCTCCCGCCAAAAGCGACCGGAACGCCCTCTATCGGGCTCCGGGATAGCCGACACTGGGACGATAATGCAGCTTCGTCAGTTCGTTGACGTCCAGCTCTCCGTCCTTGTTCGTGTCCAGCCGGTCGAATTCGGCCGCCATGAAATCCATGAATTCCTGCCGGGAGACCTTGCCATTCTTGTCCTTGTCCATCAGGAGCAGAAGCTGCTTGGCCGACAGCTCCCCGGCGGCAAGATTTTGATCTCTGTCGGCTGCGTTGGCGATTGCTGGCACTCCTCCGGCGGCGCTTAGCGCCGCGATGAGCAACACGACCTTCAGTGTCCTGCTCACGATTGCATCTCCCCAAATCGACATTCCTGGGATGACCTCCTTGACGCTAGCACGCTGCCGGGATGCGCGGAATGCGAATTGGCGCGACTAAAAATAAATGGAAGAGCCGCGCGAATAATAAATGGAATAGACGGAAGAATAAACGGAGTCGGCGTTACCGCCGCCCCCAGAGGGTCGGTGAGTCGGCTCGGAGCCGCAGTGCGGTTTTCCCGATCGGTGATCGCGATGGCGAGATCTTATCGCTGAGCAGCGCCAAGCGGTCGCGCTTCAGAGACGAGGTGCGGCGTCAGGGCTTGCCGCGGTGCGAATCCGGCAGCGACAGTTTCGATGACAGTCGCCGGCGGAGCCCGATGGCCTGGCGCACATAGCCGAGAAACAGGGCGAAGATGATCGGCGGAACGCCGAGGCTGAGCCACAGCCAGGATCCGTGAAGGACGCGATCCCATCCCGCTCGCGGCACCCACACCCGGTCGATGCGGAGCAGCGTCGCCGCCGTCCACAACGCGGTGACGACGACCCACAGCGTGACGAGGCGGCGATCCTGCGCCTGCTTCGCGCGCCGCTCGTCCTCGCTTGGCCGAGCCGACGCGGTCGGTTGCATCAAGGTGTCGGTCGGCATGGCTTCCGGCGGCCGGTCAGGGCCGATTGACGAGGTCGGCACGGGCTTGGCTCCCTCGTTCGTCGGCCGCCTCCCGGCGGTTCCACCAGCCGCCGCCCAAGGCCTCGAAGAGCGCCGCCGTGTCGCCGAAGCGCGTCGCCTGCGCCTGCACCAGGGTGAGCAGCGCCTGTTGATAGGCCTGCTCCGCGCTGAGCAAGGTCAGATAGTTGACATAGCCGCTTTTCATCTGCGCCTGCGTCAGGTCGAGCGTCTTCTTCGCCGCCACTTCCGCATCGAGCGCCGCCGACAGGGCGTCGGCGTCCGAGACCAGCGCGTGCAGCGTGTCCGCGACGTTCTGGTAGGCGGTGATGACCGTGCTGCGATATTGCGCCGCCGCCTGATAGAGCGCCTGGTCCGCGGCGCGCTCGCGGTGCAGCAGCGTGCCGCCGTCGAACACCGTCCCGGCGATGTTGCCGATCAGGGCCCAGAACGGCCCGCCCGGCGAGAACATCTGGTCGAACTGGGTCGCGGTTCCGCCGATGTCGCCGGTGAGGGAAATGAGCGGCAGGCGGTTGGCGATGGCGACACCCACTTGGGCATTCGCGGAATGCAGCTGTTCTTCGGCGGCGCGCACATCGGGGCGCTGATCCACCAGCTTTGACGGGATGCTGAGCGGGATGTTGTCCGGCAGGCGCAGCGCGGCGAGTTCGAATGTCTGCTCGACGTCCTGGTTCGGCAGGTTGCCGACGAGCGCGCGAATGAGGTCGCGCGTCTGCTCGTATTGCAGTTGCAGCGGCGGAAGCAGTTGCCGCGCCGCCGCCA
>JASHTP010000287.1 GCA_030040495.1 Alphaproteobacteria bacterium | reverse complement strand
GCCGGCCGCGTGGCTCTGCTGCGTCAGATAGGCGACGAGGTCGCGCCGCGTGCTGGCGTCGAGCACGCGCACCGGCATCTTGGCGCCGGGGACGAAAGCGCTCGGCCCGGCGAGCCAGCGATCGAGCGTCGCCGCGTTCCAGGTGATCCCCGAGGCGCTGAGCGCCGGCGAATAGGGATAGCCCGCGACGCTGCCGGCGCGCCGCCCGACCACGCCGCCGAGCATCGGTCCGATGCGGTTGCGGTCGAGCGCGTGGCAGGCGGCGCAGCGTTCGGCGAAGCGCTCGGCGCCGCGTGCGGCGCTGGGCGGCGTGCCCGGCGCGAAGCGCGAGAGCTCCTCGACGTCGGTCGGTTCCGCCGCCGGAAAGAAGGTGTAGGAGAGCGTGATGGTGTGGACGTCGTCGGCGTTCGGGTCCTTGGCCAGCGCCGGGTCGACGAAGAAATCCACCGGCATCTCGACGCTCGCGCCGGCCTCGAGGCGCTCGTCGCTGAAGCAGAAGCACTGGATCTTGTTGAAGTAGAGCGCCGCCTTCACCGGCGTCACGTTGAAGGTGGCGTGGCCGATGAGCGCGTGGTCGCTGAGGTTCTGCGCGCGGAAGAACACCAGCGTCTCCTCGCCGAGATGGACCTTGACCGCTTTTTGCACCGGCGCGAAGCGCCACGGCAGATTGTCGACGACCTGCGTGTCGAAGCGGACGGTGACCATCCGCGCCGAGGGCCTGGCGGTGTCGGCGACGGCGCGCTGCGTCGTCCCGGCATAGCCGGTGGCGGCGCAGAACAGGCGGTAGAGCGGCACCGAAAAGCAGACCAGGGTCACCATCGCCGCGAGGATGACCATGAGGCCGGCGACGACGGTGCGGTTCTTGCGCTGCAGCTGGTTCATCGGACTCGCTTTCTCCGTCGGCTCAATGCCCGGCCGTGCCGCCGCCCGGCGGCATCCCCGGCATCGCGCCGCCCGTTCCCGCCATGCCCGGCATCGCCATCGCGCCGATCTTCTCGACGCGCACCGACACCGTCCGCTCGCCGGCCTTCTCGAAGCGCAGCGTCAGCGGGAAGCGCTCGCCGACGGCGAGCGGGCGCTTGAGGCCGATCGGCATCACATGCATGCCGCCCGGCTTCAGCCTCGTCGCGGCGCCGGGCTCGGGCTCGATCGCGGCGAGCGGGCGCATGCGCATCACGCCGCCCGCGCCTCGACGCCCGGCGGCTGCGGCGCCTGGGCGTGCGCCGAAGCCAGGGCGGCGAGGCCCGGGGCGAGCGCCAGGATCACGCGTTTCATCGGAACTCTCCTCAGGAACCGGGGGCCAGCAGCCGTTCGATCTCGACCGCCATCTGCGCGCCCGGCATGGTGCCGGCGAGCGTCGCCGCGAACTTGCCCCGCGGAGTCATCACATAGACGAAGGAGCTGTGATCGACGAGATAATCGTCGCCCTCGCCCTTCTGCGGCGCGACATAGACGCCGTACTCGCGCGCGACGTCGGCGATCGCCGCGGCGCTGCCGGTGAGTCCGAGGATGCGGGGGTCGAAGGCCTTGACGTACTCGGCCATGACCTTGGCCGTGTCGCGGCGGGGATCGACGGTGATGAAGAGCGGCTGCACCCGGTCGGCGAGGCGGCCCAGCCGCGCGAGCGCCGCGCTGATGTTGCTGAGCGCCGTCGGGCACGCGTCGGGGCAGAAGGTGTAGCCGAAATAGATCAGCAGCCATTTGCCGCGGAAGCTGCGGTCGGTCACCGTGGCGCCGTCGGCGGCGGCGAGGGTGAAAGGCCCGCCGATGCGAGGCGCCGCCGCGGCGGCGGCCTCCACGCCGGATCGGCTCGTCGCGAGCCAGGTCGCGCCGGCGGCGCCGACGAGCAGCGGCAGGCCGGCGGCGAGGACGAGCAGGGGTTTCGAAGGCATCGAACGAACTCCGCGAAGGGGCCGGCGGGCTCTGCTGTCCCGCCGGCGGCGCGGCGGTCGCGGAAGGGGGCGAAAGGCGGCGGCCGGCGATCCCGATCTCTTGACCAGCGAGCGCATCGTGACGCCGCCTACCAAACTCCCGAGCGGCCGCCCCTGTCAACCGCCGCGGCCGGCCGGCTTCCGGCGCGCCGCCTGCCGTGGCATTCTGCCGCAGATCATCCGCCGCGCGGCCGCAGCGCTCGGCGTTCCGACCGCCGGCACGAGGACATGAGTCCGACCGCAGCTTCGCCGCGCCACGACCGGGTTCCGCTGGGCATCCTCTACATGGTGGCGTCGTCGGTCGTCTTCGCCGGCGTCAACGCGCTGGTGAAGTGGGAGGTGGCGCTCTATCCCGTCGGCGAGGTCGCCTTCTTCCGCTCGCTCTTCTCGCTCGTCCCCTGCTATCTCCTCATCCTGCCGCGCACCGGGCTGGCCGTGCTGCGCACCGAGCACCCCGTCGCCCATGTCAAGCGCGCCCTGTCGCAGTTCTGCTCGATGACCAGCCTGTTCCTCGCCTTCCAGCTCATGCCGCTCGCCGGCGCCATCGCCATCAGCTTCTCGGCGCCGCTCTTCACCACCTTGATGTCGATCCTGATCCTGAAGGAGCGCGTCGGCGTCCATCGCTGGAGCGCGCTGCTGCTGGGCTTCGCCGGCGTGCTCCTGGTCGCCCGCCCCGGCCCGAGCCTGCTGCATTCGGGCGCGCTCTTCGCGCTGGCGAACGCCGTGCTGATCTCGACCGTGGCGATCGCCATCCGCCGCATGAGCCTGACGGAATCGACGGAGACGCTGACCTTCTATCAGCTCACCCTCATCACCCTCTTCACCGCCCTGCTGCTGCCCTTCGGCTTCGCGCTCCCGGCCTGGAAGGACGCGCTCTTCCTGGCGCTCGCCGGCCTCGGCAACGGCGTCGCCCAATATTGGTGGACGAAGTCGCTGCATCTGGCGCCGCCCTCGGCGGTGACGCCGTTCAACTATCTCTCGCTGGTCTGGGCCACCATCATCGGATTCCTGGTGTGGGGCGACGCGCCGACGCGGCGCCTGATGCTCGGCTCGGCCGTCGTCGTCGGCTCCGGCCTTTACATCCTCTGGCGCGAGACCGTGCGCCGGCGCGAGCGCGCCGCCGGACCGGCCGCCGCGGCCCTCGACCGGATGTTGCGCTAAGGCGCCCCGCAGGCGACGCGCACGGTGAATTTGCGCGCGAGATCGGCGACGTCGCCGGACTGCAGCTCCCGCGCCGGCGGGCCGTGCGCGTAATCGATCTGGCGGGTGTCGAGGAAGTTGCGGAGGATCGCCGACTTGATGGCGAAGTTGACGTTCTGCGGCAGCGTGCCGTTGACCACCGCGACCAGCGTGCCGTTGAGCCGCTGGCTGACCATGCCGATCACCCGCCCGCTGTCGTCGAGCACCGGCCCGCCGCTGTTGCCGGGCTGCACCGGCGCGCTGAGCTGCAAGAGGCGCGAATCGTCGTTCGGACCGGAGAGCGCGCTGAGCGAGCCGGTGGTCACGATCACGCCGGAGCCGAGCATGCCGCTCAACGGGTAGCCCGTCACCACCACCGCGTCGCCCGGCCGCGGCTCGCGGCCGTCGCGCAGCGACGCCGCGTCCGGCCAGCGATGCGCCGTCGACAGCAGCGCCAGATCGTTGGCGGCGTCGCGCGCGTCGATCTTCGCGTCGTAGCGATGGCCTTCGGCATCCGTCACCTGCGGCCGCTCGCAGACGTGGATGACGTGCTCGTTGGTGAGGACATGGCCCCTGGTGTCGATGACGATGCCGGAGCCGATCGATCCCTGGCCGACGACGGCGCCGCCCGGCAGGCTCTTCGCGGTGGCGCCGGCGCGCGAGCGGCCGCCGAGGCGCAGCGCCGCCGCGCGCACGCTCTTGATGAAGGAATCGTAGCGCGGCGCGCCGATCGCCGTGCCCAGGTCGAAAGTGGCGGCCTGGACGGTGCTGCTGCCGCGCCGCCGCACCAGCCAGTGCCCGATCCAGGCCCCGGTGTTGTTGGGGAGGATCGTGCGCACCTGGAACCAGACCAGGTATTCGGCGTCGCCCTGCGGCGGGTCGCTCACGTCGTTCTGCTCGACGATGGTGCCGGACTCGAATTCGCCCGACTTGAGCAGCGCGTCGGCGGCGGCCCGGTTGTTGATGCGCGATTCCTCGATGAAGAAGTCGAGGGCCTCGCCGGTGACCAATCGCTTCAGCGTCTGCATCAGGTTCTGGGCGACCAGCGGGCGGAGCCGGTCCGCGTCGGGGAGGATGATGCGCACGCTGCCTCTGACGGGATCGGCCTCATGCGCGACGCCCGCGACATAGCCCTCGTCGGTCTGACGCAGACCGTCGAGCGCGGCGGCCGGCGTCGCGTAGAAGACACCATTGATCGTGATGGTCTTGACGGTGGTGATCGGGCCGTTCGCCGCCGCTGCGGTCGGCGCCCGATTGGCCGCCCCCGGCGGCACGCAGGAGGCGGCCAGGCCGAGCGCCGCGCACAGCGGCAGCAGCCGCAGCAGGGATGCGGTCACGGGACGTTTGCCGGTCCTGGTCATATGCGGTCGATCTCCAAAATCTATCGTGGCCGGCGGTCGCACCGGCCCGCGGCGGCTTGGGTCAAGGCACGGGCTCGGCCCGGCAGGATTCTTCCGTTCCGCTTTCTCGCTGCCGGCAATTCTAGCATTCGGCGCGCCGGCCTCAACACTGGCGCAGGCAGGCCGCGGCGCCTCCGGCGCGCTTTTCCATGAGCGCCGGATCCTACCGGGTTCGCCCGCATTATGGCGAAAAACAGCAAGGCATTTTCCTAAAAGGCGGGCCTGCCCAGGGCCGATCGGCGACGTGGCCGCGCCGGGTTCCCCGCGGCGGATGCCGTCACCCCCGCTCGGGCGCGAGCCCCAGCTCCGCCAGCATCGCATCCGTGTGCTCACCGAGCCGCGGCGCGGCGAGACGGGGCTCTGCCGGCTCGTCGCGGAACTTGATGACCGGGCCGAGATGCTCGCGGCCGGCCGCGTCGCGCAGGATCATGCCGCGCGCCTGCGCCTGCGGGTCGGAGGCGGCTTCGCGCAGAT
>JASHTP010000286.1 GCA_030040495.1 Alphaproteobacteria bacterium | reverse complement strand
AGCACCGAGCCGCCCCATTCGCCGCCGACGCCGATGCCCTGGATGACGCGCAGCACGGTCAGCAGCACCGCCCCCCAGATGCCGATCGAGGCGTAAGTCGGCACGAAGGCGATGAGGAAGGTGGCGATGCCCATGCACATCAAGGTGGCGATGAGCGTCGCCTTGCGGCCGATGCGGTCGCCGTAATGGCCGAAGATGGCGGCGCCGATCGGCCGGCCGATGAAGCCGATGAAATAGGTGCCGAAGGCCGCGAGCGTGGCGCTGAGCGGATCCTCGTTGGGAAAGTAGAGCTTGCCGAAGACGATGCCGGCCGCGGTGCCGTAGATGAAGAAATCGTACCATTCGATGGTCGTGCCGACGGTGGCGGCGATCACCGCCTTGCGCAGCTCGGCGCTGTGCCTCGCATCGGACAGCGTGCCGGATGACGTTGTGCTCACCATTGGGCGCTTCCTCCCCGGAAAAGGCGCTGATTTTGTTAACGCCGTTATTGATAGCCGATTTTTCGCCGTCTTTCGATATTTTGCTGCGCCGGGGGCCGGCCGCCGGCGCGCCGGCTGCGGCGCGATGCCGCGCCTGCGCAAGGCGATTGACGCGGTGCAGCATTCACCTTAGGTTCCGCGCCGGGACACGGCCCCCCAACGGGTCGCACCTATTCTGGAAGGAATAGTTTCATGAAGCCGCACGTTCGGCCCCAAAACCCCTGCTTCTCCTCTGGTCCCTGCGCCAAGCGTCCCGGCTGGACGCTCAAGGCGCTCGACGGCGCGCTGCTCGGCCGCTCGCACCGCGCCAAGCCCGGCCGCGCCAAGATCGATGAGGTGGTCGAGCGCTCGCGGGCCTTGCTCGGCATCCCGCGGGACTACCGCGTCGCCATCGTCCCCGCCTCCGACACCGGCGCGATCGAGATGGCGATGTGGTCGCTGCTGGGGGCGCGCGGCGTCGACGTGCTCGCCTGGGAGAGCTTCGGCGAGGGCTGGGCGACCGACGTGTCGAAGCAGCTGAAGCTCGCCGATCTCAGGCTGATGCGCGCCGAGTACGGCGCTCTCCCCGATCTCGCCCAGGTCGCCGCCGACCGCGACGTGGTCTTCACCTGGAACGGCACCACCTCGGGCGTCTGCGTCGCCAACGGCGACTGGATCAAGGACGACCGGCAAGGCCTGACCTTGTGCGACGCCACCTCGGCCGCCTTCGCCATGGAGCTGCCCTGGCCGAAGCTCGACGTCGTCACCTGGTCCTGGCAGAAGGCGCTGGGCGGCGAGGCGGCGCACGGCATGCTGGTGCTGAGCCCGCGCGCCGTCGCCCGGCTCGAGAGCCACACCCCGCCCTGGCCGCTGCCGAAGATCTTCCGACTCACCTCCAAGGGCAAGTTCAACGAGGGCATCTTCAAGGGCGAGACCATCAACACGCCCTCGCTGCTCGCCGTCGAGGACGCCATCGACGGGCTGAGATGGGCCGAATCGATCGGCGGAAGGCCGGCGCTCATCGCCCGCGCCAAGGCCAATCTCGCGGCCATCGCCGCCTGGGTCGAGCGCACGCCCTGGATCGAGTTCCTGGCGCGCGATCCCGCGACCCGCTCCTGGACCTCGGTGTGCCTGAAGCTGGTCGACGACTGGTTCCAGCGCCTGCCGGTCGAGGCGCAGCGCGCCGCGGTGAAGCGGCTCGAGGCGCTGGTCGACGCCGAAGGCGCCGGCTTCGACATCGCCGGCCACCGCGACGCGCCGCCGGGCCTGCGCATCTGGTGCGGCTCCACGGTCGAGCGCGGCGATGTCGAGGCGCTGCTGCCGTGGCTCGACTGGGCCTACGGCGAAGTGCGCCGCGCCGCCGCCGCCTGAGCGGCGCTTTCCCCTTTTCTCCAGAAGCAGGATCTCGCCATGCCGAGAGTGCTGATTTCCGACGCCCTGTCGCCGCGCGCGGTCGAGATCTTCGCCGAGCGCGGCGTCGACGCCGACGTGATGACCGGGCTCAGCCCCGACGAGCTCAAGAAGATCATCGGCAAATATGACGGGCTCGCCATCCGCTCCGCCACCAAGGTGACGAAGGCGGTGCTCGAGCACGCCAAGAACCTCAAGGTGATCGGCCGCGCCGGCATCGGCGTCGACAATGTCGACGTGCCGGCGGCGACCCAGCGCGGCATCGTGGTGATGAACACGCCGTTCGGCAACTCGATCACCACCGCCGAGCATGCGATCGCGCTGATGTTCGCGCTGGCGCGGCAGATTCCCGCCGCCGACCGCTCGACCCAGGCGGGCAAGTGGGAGAAGTCGCGCTTCATGGGCGTCGAGGTCACCGGTAAGGTGCTCGGCATCATCGGCTGCGGCAACATCGGCTCGATCGTCGCCGACCGCGCCATCGGCCTCAAGATGAAGGTGCTGGCCTACGATCCCTTCCTCTCGGCGGAGCGCGCGGTGGCGCTGGGCGTCGAGAAGGTCGAGCTCAACGAGCTGCTGGCGCGCGCCGACTTCATCACGCTCCACACGCCCTTGACCGACGCGACGCGCAACATCATCGACGCCAAGGCGCTGGCGCGCACCAAGAAGGGCGTGCGGATCGTCAATTGCGCGCGCGGCGGCCTCATCGTCGAGGAGGATCTGAAGGCGGCGCTCGACAGCGGCCATGTCGCCGGCGCGGCGATCGACGTCTTCCCGGTCGAGCCGGCCAAGGAAAGCCCGTTCTTCGGCCGCGACGACGTGGTGGCGACGCCGCATCTCGGCGCCGCCACCACCGAGGCGCAGGAGAACGTGGCGCTGCAGATCGCCGAGCAGATGTCCGACTATCTCACCACCGGCGCGGTGGTGAACGCGCTCAACATGCCGTCGCTCACCGCCGAGGAGGCGGTGCGGCTCAAGCCCTACATGATGCTCGCCGCGCAGCTCGGCAGCTTCGCCGGCCAGCTCACCACCTACGAGCTCAAGGGCGTCGAGATCGCCTATGAGGGCCACGCCGCGGAGCTCAACGTCAAGCCGCTCACCGCCATCATCCTCACCGCCATCCTGGCGCCGCAGCTCGACACCGTGAACATGGTGAACGCGCCGGTGATCTGCCGCGAGCGCGACATCCGCGTCAGCGAGACGCGCATGCCGTCGCCGTCCAACTACCAGACGCTGATCCGCGTCACGGTGGCGAGCGAGCGGCACAAGCGCGGCGTCGCCGGCACCCTCTTCGGCGGCGACAAGCCGCGCATCGTCGAGATCGAGGGCATCGCCATGGAGGCCGAGCTCGGCGAGCACATGCTGTTCGTGCGCAACAAGGACAAGCCGGGCTTCATCGGCAATCTCGGCCGCACCATGGGCGAGGCGGGGATCAACATCGCGACGCTGCATCTCGGCCGCGCCGCGCCGGGCCAGGATGCGATCTGCCTGGTGCAGGTCGACCAGGAGCTCTCCGACGACATCCTGGAATGCGTCCGCGCGCTGCCCAACGTGGTGCAGGCGCGCGCGATGAAGTTCTAGCGCGACGCCCGAAGGGCGTCGTCGCTGGCGCCGCCGCGGACGAACTCGCTTGCGCGAGTTCGCCTTGCCGCTCCCGCGCAAAACCGCTATCCCCGCGCCATGACGGAGACGCTCCACCCGGCGCTGCTGCCGCAAGGCCTGCGCGACCTGCTGCCGCCCGACGCCGCCATCGAGGCGGCGGTGGTGGCGCGCCAGATGGCGGTGCTGGAAAGCCACGGCTATGAGCGGGTGAAGCCGCCTTTGGTCGAGTTCGAGGACAATCTGCTGGCCGGCGCCGGCGCCGCCATGGCGACCGAGACCTTCCGGCTGATGGATCCGATCTCGCAGCGCATGGTCGGCGTCCGCGCCGACATGACGCCGCAAGTGGCGCGCATCGCCACCACCCGGCTCAAGAAGGCGCCGCGGCCGCTCAGGCTCTGCTATGCCGGCCAGGTGCTGCGGATCAAGGGCAGCGAGATCCGGCCGGAGCGCCAGGTGGGGCAGGTCGGCGCCGAGCTCATCGGCTCCGACGCGCTTGCCGCCGATGTCGAGGCGGTGACCTTGGCGGCGGCGGCGCTCGCGGCGAGCGGCGTCGACGCGCTTTCGGTCGATCTCACCCTGCCGACCCTGGTGCCCGCGGTGTGCGCCGCCTTCGGCCTTGCCGGCGGCGCCGCCGAGGCGCTTCGCGCCGCGCTCGACCACAAGGACGTGGCTTCGGTGGCCGCGGTGGGCGGCGGCGCCGCGCCGTTGCTGGTCAAGCTCGTCGGCGGTGCCGGCGCGGCCAAGAAGGCGCTCGCCGCCTTGCAGGCGATCGAGCTTCCGGCCGCCGCGGCGGCAGAGCGGGCGCGGCTCGTCGCGGTGGTGGACGCGGTGCGGCGCGCCGCGCCCGGCCTCGCGCTCACCATCGATCCCGTGGAAAATCGCGGCTTCGAGTACCATACCGGCGTCAGCTTCGCGCTTTTCGCCCGCGGCGTGCGCGGCGAGCTCGGCCGCGGCGGCCGCTATCGCACCGGCAATGGCGGCGGCGAGCCCGCCACCGGCTTCACGCTCTATACCGACACGGTGCTGCGCGCGCTGCCGGAGCAGAAGCCGAGGAAGCGGATCTATCTGCCGCGCGGCGCCGATCCGCAAGCGGCCGAGCGGCTGCGCGGCGAAGGCTGGGCCACGGTGGCGGGGCTGGCGGCGGTGGCGGACGCCGCCGCCGAGGCGAAGCGGCTCAATTGCGCCCACTGGCTCGACGGCAAGGAGATCGTCGCCGCCGGCTGAGGCGGCGCGGGAGCTGAGCAGGACATGGCAAACGTCGTGGTGGTCGGCGCCCAGTGGGGCGACGAGGGCAAAGGCAAGATCGTCGACTGGCTGTCGCAGCGCGCCGACGTGGTGGTGCGCTTCCAGGGCGGCCACAATGCCGGCCATACGCTGGTCATCGGCAATGTCGAGTATCGCCTGAGCCTGCTGCCGTCGGGCGTGGTGCGGCCGGACAAGCTCTCCATCATCGGCAACGGCGTCGTCATCGATCCCTGGGCGCTGCTGCGCGAGATCGAGCAGATCCGCGAGAAGGGCGTCGCGGTCTCGCCCGACAATCTCAAGGTCGCCGAGAATGCCGCGCTCATCCTGCCGTCGCACGCCGAGATCGACCGCGCCCGCGAGGCGGCGAGCGGCGACCGCAAGATCGGCACCACCGGCCGCGGCATCGGCCCGGCCTACGAGGACAAGGTCGGCCGCCGCGCCATCCGCCTCTGCGACCTCGCCGATGTCGCCGGCCTCGGCGAGAAGCTCGACCGGCTGCTGCAGCATCACAACGCGCTGCTGCGCGGGCTGAACGCGCCCGAGGTCGACCGCACGGCGATCTTCCAGGCGCTGCTGCAGGTGGCGCCCAAGGTGCTGCCCTTCGCCGACACGGTATGGCGGCGCCTCGACGAGGCGCGCCGCGCCGGCAAGCGCATCCTCTTCGAGGGCGCCCAAGGCGTGATGCTCGACGTCGATCACGGGACCTATCCCTACGTCACCTCGTCCAACACCCATCCCGGCACGGCGGCCTCGGGCGCCGGCATGGGGCCGGGCGCGGTCGGCTACGTGCTCGGCATCACCAAGGCCTACACCACCCGCGTCGGCAGCGGCCCGTTCCCGACCGAGCTCACCGACGAGATCGGCGAGAAGCTCGGCGCGCGCGGCAAGGAGTTCGGCGTCGTCACCGGCAGGAAGCGGCGCTGCGGCTGGTTCGACGCGGTGATGGTGCGCCAGGCGGTGAAGGTCGCCGGCATCAACGGCATCGCGCTGACCAAGCTCGACGTGCTCGACGG
>JASHTP010000285.1 GCA_030040495.1 Alphaproteobacteria bacterium | reverse complement strand
TGCCGCACCGCGTCGCCGAAAGCGCCGCCGAGGCGACGGCGGCGGCCGAAGCGCTGGGGCTGCCGGCGGCGCTCAAGATCGTCTCGCCCGACATCACCCACAAGACCGAGCTGGGCGGCGTGGCGCTCGATCTGGCGACGCCGGACGCGGTCGCCCGCGCCTTCGAGGCGGTGACGGCGCGCGTGCGGCAAAGCGCGCCCGCGGCGCGGCTTTCGGGCTGCCTCGTCGCGCCGATGGTGAAGCACGGCGTCGAGACCATCCTCGGCGCGCACTGGGATCCGATCTTCGGCCCGGTGGTGATGCTGGGGCTGGGCGGCGTCTTCGTCGAGGCGCTGAAGGATGTGAGCTTCCGCCTGGCGCCCTTCGACGAGGCGGAGGCGCGGCGCATGATCGCGGAGCTGCGCGCGCTGCCGCTGCTCAAGGGCATGCGCGGCCGCCCGCCCGCCGACCTCGACGCGCTCGCCGCGGCGCTGGCGCTGCTGTCGCGCTTCGCCGCGGCGCAGGGGCCAGCGCTCAAGAGCCTCGACATCAATCCCTTCCTGGTGCTGCCTCAAGGCAAGGGCGCGCTCGCGCTCGACGCCGTCATCCTTCCTGCCTAGGAGACCGCCATGGCCGACAGTCCGATGACGCCCTTCCACGAGATGGCCGGCAAGAGTCCCGAAGAGGCGAAGTTCTTCTGGAGCGGCGGCCCGGTCGAGGTGGCGCCGCGCACCTGGTTCCAGTCCTTCCTCAGCGGCGTCACCGCCTTCGAGACCGATGCCGGCCTGGTGCTGGTCGACAGCGGCCTGCGCCAGCTCGGCGCCAAGCTCGCCGGCATGCTGCGCGAGCGCACCAAGGCGCCGGTGCACAGCGCCATCTTCACCCAGGGCCATATCGACCACGCCTTCGGCCTCAAGGATTTCCTCGTGCCCGGCCAGGCGCGGCCGCGCATCGTCGCGCATCGCGCCATGCCCGAGCGCTTCCGGCGCTACGAGCTGACGCAGCGCCTCAACGCCGCGATCAACGCCCGCCAGTTCGGCGGCAGCGTCAACCGCGCCGAGACCACCGACGAGTTCAACAATTTCCGCACGCCGGAGCTGGCGCCCGACACGCTCTACGAGGACCGGCTGGTGCTGAGCGTCGGCGGGCTCAGCTTCGAGGTCCATCATTGCCGCGGCGAGACCGACGATCATTCCTGGATCTGGTGCCCCGAGCGGCGCGTGCTGTGCCCGGGCGACCTCTTCATCTGGGGCGTGCCCAACGCCGGCAATCCGCAGAAGGTGCAGCGCTATCCCAGGGACTGGGCGCTGGGCCTGCGGCAGATGGCGGCGCTCGAGCCCAGGAGCCTCTGCCCCGGCCATGGCGGGCCGGTGGTCGACGACGCCGCGCTGATCCGGCGCATGCTGCTCGAGACCGCGGACTATCTCGACAGCCTCCTCCAGCAGACGCTGGCCGCGCTCAACGACAGCGCGCCGCCGCATGTCGACATCGTCCATCGCGTCCAGCCGCCGCAGACGGACTCGCCCTGGCTGCAGCCGGTCTATGACGAGGCGGAATTCATCGTCCGCAACATCATCCGCTACTACGGCGGCTGGTGGAGCGGGCGGCCGAGCGAGCTGAAGCCGGCGCCGCGCGACGGCCTCGCGCGCGAGGTCGCGGCGCTCGCCGGCGGCGCCCAGGCGCTGCTGACGCGCGCCGAAGCGCTGGCGCAGGCGGGCGATCTGCGCCTGGCCTGCCATCTCGCCGATTATGCGCTCGAGGCCGCGCCCGCCGACAAGGCCGTGTGCAACGGCGTCGCCGCGCTCTATGAGCGCCGGGCGGCGCGCGAGACGAGCCTCATGGCGCGCAACATCTTCCGCTCCGCCGCGGCCTATGCGCGCGACGGACGCGCCTTCGCCTGAAGCGCCTCAGCGACGCCCCAGGCGCCAGCTGATCTCGTCGCCGCGGCGCTCGAGGAGGCGCCAGCGCAAGGTCCGGTCATGGGCGGCGAGCGCGCCTTCCCAGAGCGCGTTCCAGAGCGCGAAGCCGTCCTCGCCCGCCACCGCTTCGGGCGCGAGGCGCCAGCCGCGCTGACGCAGGACGAAGCCGTCGCCGTCGCGCGCGACCAAGGTCTCGTCGCCCTGCGCCGCGGCGAGGCGGCGGAAGAGCTCGGCGAAGCCGGCGGCGCCGCCCTCGGCGAGGCCGAGCATCGCCTTGATCTCCTCGCCATGCTGCAAGCCCACGAGATAGGCCGAGCGGCCGCCGAGGAAGCGCGCCTCGGCCGGGCCGAAGAGACCGACGAGCTCGGGCAGCGCGCTGCGCACATACTCGATCGCGTAGTTGCGCGCCGCCTTGGCGAGCCGGTCGGGCGACCAGGCGCCGTCGAGCAGGCGCGGCGCCGCGGCGGGATCGAACAGCGGCGCCTCCTCGCCCGGGGCGAAGCGCAGCCGCTCTTCGGGCTTGAGGTCGCGGTCGTATTCGAGGAAATAGCCTTCGAGCGCGTCCTGGCCGTCGACCGTCTGCTTGGTGCAGACGAAGCCCAGGCGCGGATTGCCGAGCGAGACGCCGTTCTCGGCGTGCCAGCCGCGCAGCATGGCGCGCGACACCTCGCTCGGCACGGCGCAGATCGCGGTGCCGTGCCACATCCAGCGCGGCGCGGGATAGCGGATCCACGCCTTGCGGTCGCTCTCCGGGATGTATTCGACGCGGACGCCGCCGATGCGGTTGGAGAGATAGTGGTATTGCGCCGAGGCGACGGCGGCGGGCAGCCCGGCGAGCCCGAGCTTCTCGATCCCGGCGAGGAACTTCTCGCGGTGCTGGCGGCGGAACAGGCGGAAGACGAGCTCGGCGGCCGGCGCCGCGCCGCGGCGCGTCACCACGAAAAGAATGAGCCCGGTGACCCAGGCGTGATAGAGCCGCGCCACCGCGGCCCAGCCGGCTTCCATGCCGCCTCATGGGAGCATTCCCGCCGCTGCGAGGCAAGCCGGACCCGGCCCGGCCCGTGGTTAATAACTCCTTAGGACCCCTCGGCTAGACTCCGCTAAATGCAGGAGTCGCAAGGACATTCGATCGAGGAGATCGGCATCCGCGTGCCGCCGCCGCTGGCGGGCAATCGGGCGCTGCGCGACCTCGTCCATCGCCTGGCCGAAGGCTTGCGCGCCGAGGCGGTGGCGCTGGCGCGGCGCGAGATCGCGCGCGCGCCCGAGGCCAAGCTCGAGACGCTGCTGGCGCTGATGAAGGTGCTGGTCTTCGGCCGCGCCGACGCGCTGGCCGAGGAGCTGGCCGACGGCGACACGCCGGTCGCCTGCGGCCCCGGCTGCACCGCCTGCTGCTACCAGACCGTCCAGGCGACCATCCCGGAGGCCATCCTGATCGCGCTGCGCCTCGGCGATCCCGCCGATCCGCGCCGCGAGCGGGTGCTCGACGCCGCCGAGGCGTTCCAGGGCATGAGCCCGCGCGAGCGCCGCCGCACCGGGAAACCCTGCCCGCTGCTCGTCGACCAGCGCTGCTCGGTCCATGACGACCGGCCGCTCGCCTGCCGCGCGGTGCTCTCCGCCAACGCCGAGGGCTGCCGCGCCTCGCTGCTGAGCGTGCTCGCCGGCCGCGACGAGCTGCCCAACGACTATTTCCTGGCGGCGCAGTATCTCATCCGCGGCGACGGCGCGGCGCTGCAGGGCATCTGCCGCGATCTCGGCCTGCAGCACGAGGCCTTCGACCTGGTGCAGATGCTGGCCGCCCTCATCCGCGATCCCGGCATCATCGAGCGCTGGCTCGCCGGCGAGCGCGTCTTCGCCACCGTGCCGAGCCCGAAGCCGCCGACGAAGAGGAACGACCATGAGCAACCCTGAGGCCGCCGCCGACGACCTGCCGTTCCGCGCCATCGACGACATCGGCGTGCGCGTCCCGCCGGGCGTGACGCTGCCGGCCGAGCTCGAAAGCACGGTGAAGCACCTGGCCGGCCTCACCCGCGGCACGGGCATCGTCATGGCGGCGAAAGCGGTCGCCGCCGACCCCACCCCCGCCGGCACGCTTCAGACCGTGCTGTCGCTGCTGAGGGCGCTGGTCTTCGGCCGCGCGCAGCAGACCATCGACGAGGTCGTCGCCGACGCGCCGAAGCTCGCCTGCAAGAGCGGCTGCGCCTGGTGCTGCTATCAGAGCATCGAGGCGACGATCCCCGAGGCGATCCTCGTCGCCATCGAGCTCGGCGCTCCCGACGATCCGCGCCGCGCCGCGGTGCTGGCCAACGCGCAGGCCTTCCGCGGCCTCGGCGAAGGCGAGCGCCGGCGCACCGGCAAGCCCTGCGCCCTCCTCGTCGACAAAAGCTGCTCGGTCTACGAGAACCGCCCGCTGATGTGCCGGGCGATGATGGCGGGCGACGCCAATCAATGCCGCGCGGCGCACCAGGCCGCCGTCGCCGGCAAGCCGGACCTGCCGGTGGAGCTCTTCCTCTTCGCGCAATATTTCATCCTCGGCGACCAGGCCGGCATGCGCGGCATCCTGCGCGACATGGGGCTGCAGGACGATCTCGTCGAGCTGACGCAGGCGGTGGCGGCGATCCTCGGCGATCCCGGCATCGTCGATCGCTGGCTCGCCGGCGAGCGCGTCTTCGGCCCGGAGATGGCGCCGCCGGCCCTTCGCGAAGAGCTGGCCGCGCGGCAGCAATCGCAGGCGGTTCCGGCGGAGTAGGCCGCCGGGGTCACCCCGGTCCACCGGGGTGCTCCAGGGGATTTTTTTCGCCCTCTAATCCAGCCGCGGCCCCCGCCGCTCAGGCGAGCTTCTCGAGCTCGTGCACCAGCGTGTCGCCCATCACCGTGGTCGAGACGCGCGCCATGCCGGGCTGCATGATGTCGCTGGTGCGCACGCCGCCCTTGAGCGCGCTCTGCACCGCGCGCTCGACCATCGCCGCCTCCTCGGCGAGATCGAAGGAATAGCGCAGCATCATGGCGAAGGAGAGGACGCAGGCGAGCGGGTTCGCCAAATCCTTGCCGGCGATGTCGGGCGCGCTGCCATGCACGGGCTCGTAGAGCGCCTTGCGCCGCCCGCTCTTGTCGGCGGCGCCGAGCGAGGCCGAGGGCAGCATGCCGAGCGAGCCCGTCAGCATCGCCGCGCAATCCGACAGCAGGTCGCCGAAGAGATTGTCGGTGACGATGACGTCGAACTGCTTGGGATTGCGCACCAGCTGCATGGCGCAATTGTCGGCGTACATGTGCGCGAGCTCGACGTCGCGGTAGTCGCTGTCGTGCAGCTTCTGCATCTCCTCGCGCCACAGCACGCCCGATTCCATGACGTTGGCCTTCTCGACCGAGGTCACCTTGCCGCGGCGCTTCTTCGCCAGCTCGAAGGCGACGCGGCCGACGCGGACGATCTCGGGCGTGGTGTAGACCTGCGTGTTGAAGCCGCGCCGCGTGCCGTCGGGCAACGTCTCGATGCCGCGCGGCTCGCCGAAATAGACGCCGCCGGTGAGCTCGCGCACGATCATGAGGTCGAGGTCGCGCACGATCTCGGGCCGCAAGGTCGAGGCGCCGATCAGCGGCTCGAAGACCATCGCCGGCCGGAGATTGGCGAAGAGGTCCATCTCCTTGCGCAGGCGCAGAAGGCCGCGCTCGGGCTTCAAGGCGAAGGGGAGATTGTCCCATTTCGGCCCGCCCACCGCGCCGAACAGCACCGCGTCCGCCGCCAGCGCCGCCTTGAGCGTGCTCTCGGCCAAGGGCGTGCCGTGGGCGTCATAGGCGGCGCCGCCGACGAGATCCTCGTTGAGCTCGAAGCTGGCGATGCGCCGCCGGTCGAACCATTCGGCGACGCGATAGACCTGCCGCATCACCTCGGGGCCGATGCCGTCGCCGGGCAGCACCAGCACTTTCCTGTTGGACGCCATGATGTCTCCCTTTCGTCGCGCCGCTTCAGGACCAGAGCCAGGGCTGGCCGAGCCGGCTCTTTTCTTCGTAGGAGGCGATCGCCGGCGCCTTCTGCAAGGTGAGGCCGACATCGTCGAGCCCGTTCAGCAGGCAATGCTTGCGGAAGGGATCGATGTCGAATTTGACCACGCCGCCGTCGGG
>JASHTP010000284.1 GCA_030040495.1 Alphaproteobacteria bacterium | reverse complement strand
ACGGTGCGGCACAATGTGACGATCAACAATCTGCTGCCGGGCGCCATGGATACCGACCGGCTGCGCTCGACGCTGCAGGTGATGGCGAAGAACCGCAACATTCCGCTCGAGCAGGCGGCGGCGGAACGCGCCGGCGCGATCCCCGCCGGCCGCTTCGGCACCGCCGAGGAGTTCGGCGAAGCCTGCGCCTATCTCTGCAGCGCCCAGGCGAGCTACGTCACCGGCCAGAACTTCCTGATCGACGGCGGCGCCTATCCCGGCACGTTCTGACGTCGGCGCCCGGCGCGCTCAGGCGCCCTGCTCGAGCAGCGGGTATAGCTCGGTGTTCTCGCGCTTGATGCGGTCGCCGAGCACGGCGAACAGCTTCTTCGTCTCGGCGCAAAAGGCGGCGGCATTCTTGGCGATCTCCGCCTCGGTCCACTTCTTGCCGAAGGCCTCGACCGACGGCTTCACCCCCGCCATCTCGCGGGCGAATCGGGCGCCGGTGTCGCGCACCTTGGCGCTGGCATGCTTTTCCAGCGACGGGTAGAGGGCATTGTCCTCCATGGCGAGATGAAGCGACAGCTTGCCCATGAGGGCGGAGAGTCGGTTCCGGATCTCGGCGGCGCTCTTGGCGAGGCGCTGCGGGTCGAGCGCGGCGTCGATCTGGCCGACGGCTTCGACGATCTCGGCATGCTGTTTGCGCAGGGTGGGGGTGACGGACATAAGGCGCTCCTGTCAAGAAGTAGAATTGTTCAAAAACCCGGCCGCTGACAAGCAACTGCGCCAGGCTGTCGATAAAGGTTCGGAGATAATATTTGAGGAATTCCTAATCCCCGAGAAAAGTTCGCAATTAATATCCCATTATTTATTCTGTGGATGGTTGTCAGATCCCGGTTTTTCAGTCGTTTTTCGATGATTTCTTGTGCGCGGACTCGGCCGCTCGACCACCTTCGGCACCGCGGCCGATAGATCGGCCCTCAGGCGCGGCGCCCGAGGAGACCGCGCGCGCCGACAGCGCGTCGCTGGCGGGCTCGTCCATCGATCCGACGAAGGCGCGCAACATCAGGCCGGGCGGGCATGCCGTTCGGCCATTCCTCCCGCGGGACGGTCACGGAGAAGATGCTGCCGCGGCTTTTGGACGGTCGCTCGAGGTCGGCCTGGGTTTGAACGCCGGACGCGCCGTCCGCCGCCGTGGAATCAGGCGGCCTGGACGCCGGCGAGGAACTGCTCGACTTCGCCGCGCAGCGCGTCGGATTGCGCCGATAGAGCCTCGGCGGCGTCCTGCACCTGTGCGGCGACACGGCTGCTCTCGCCGATCGCCTGGGTGACGCCGGTGATGTTGTTCGATACCTGATGGGTCCCGGCGGCCGCCTGCTGGACGTTGCGGGCGATCTCCTGCGTGGCGGCGCCCTGTTCCTCGACGGCCGAGGCGATGCCGGAGGCCACCTGGTTGATCTCGCCAATGACGCGCACGATCTCCTCGATGGCGCCCACCGCCTCCTTGGTCGAGCTCTGAATGGTTTCGATCTGGGCGGTGATGTCCTCGGTGGCCTTGGCGGTTTGCGTCGCGAGCCCTTTGACCTCGCTGGCCACGACCGCGAAGCCCTTGCCCGCCTCGCCCGCCCGCACCGCCTCGATCGTCGCGTTGAGCGCCAGGAGGTTGGTCTGCGAGGCGATGCCGTTGATGAGCTCGACCACTTCGCCGATCTTGTTGACGCCGTCCGAGAGCGCGGAGATGACGCCCGAGGTGCGGTTGGCGCCCTCGACGGCGCGCTGCGCCACTTCCGCCGAATGCTGCACCTGCCGGCCGATTTCGCTGATCGAGGAGGCCAGCTCCTCCGCAGCCGTAGCCACCGTCTGCACATTGGCCGACGCCTCGTCCGAGGCCGAGGCCACGGTGCTGCTCTTCTCGTTCGCCTGCACCGTCGCGGAGGTCACGGTGCCGGCGGCGCGCTTCATGTCTCCGGCCGCGGCGGCGAGCTTGCCGACAACCGCTTCGATCTGGCCTTCGAAGCGGCGCATCAGCTCGTCGAGACGCTGTGCGCGGGCGGCCTTGGCCGCCTGGTCGGTGGCCTGCGTCTGTACCAAACGCTGCGCCTCCAGCCCGTTGTTGCGGAACACCTCGACGGCCTGCGCCATGGCGCCGACCTCGTCGCGACGATCGGTGGCCGGCAGGTCGACGGCGAGATCGCCCGCGGCGAGGCGCCGCATGATGTCGGTCATCGCCTTGATCGGCTGCGAGACGAGCCGAGCGAAGAACAGCGCGACGGCGAGCGATATGACGACCGCGCCGGCGGCGGCGATGCCGATCCGGTAGAGCGCGCCGACCAGAATGGCCAGCATCTCCTGCTCCGTGCCATCGTTCAAGGCGCGCAGCCGCTCGGTCAGCGCGGCAAACGCCTTCTCGGCGGCGGCGAACTTCTCCTCGACGTCGGTCATGAACATGGTCGCGGTGAAGGCATCGGCTTCGACCACGTCGGTCGCCGATTTTGCCGAAGCGACGTAGGCGTCGAGCGCGTCCGTCGCCGGCCGCGCTGCGTCGGCGCCGAGCTCGAGCCCGCTCAGGTCGAGCGCATGCATCGTCTTGGTGGCGTCCGCCATCGCGGCGATCGCACGCGTTTTTGCGGCATGGACGATTGGGACCTCGACGCCTTGGGACTTGAGGCTGGCGGCGCGATAAAGCGCCGCGTGGCTGGTGGCGAAGTCGATCATTGCCGACTGCACCTGAGCCGCCGCGCTGGTCGCGGCGGCACGCGTCGCATTGGCCTGCTTGATCGTCGTATAGGTCGAGAAGAACAGCCCGACGATGCCGACGATGACGATCGCGCTCACGATCGGCGCGATCAGCGTCTTGGTCGAGATCGACAGGTTGTGCAATGCGCGCATCGCGAGCCTCGGCGAATCAACCACAACACCGGGATCGGGGAGCGCGCCACCGCGCTCCGCCGCATCCTGCATGGTCGTCAGTTCTTGTAGGCACCGACGCCGACGAGGTAGTCGCCGACCCGGACGATGTAGGAGGTCTGCGGCTCGACCAGCTTGGTCTGCGGATCCAGCCACTTGTAGTCGACCCAGCCGGTGTCCTTCACATCGACGATATCTTTGACGAAGGGCTTGCCGTCCACGTCCTTCATGCTGATGAGGTTCTTGCCGATCAGCGCGGCGTTCCTGCCGTGCGCCTGCACCACGCCGGAATTGTTCTGGACGAAGACGTAGAGATCGCGGTCGTGGAACGCCCCGCCGGGCGCGTCGAAGGCCGCGAAGGCCTTTTCAGGACCGTTCTGCTTGAGATAGTCGGCGGCCTTGATGGCCATTGCTGTCGCCTCATCCGGAGTGGCGTGATCGGAGGCCCGAGCACCCTGACCGAGAGTAAAGGCGAGCGACATGAGAATGGCGAGCAGGAGCTTCTTCACGAGAGCACCTTGACGTTGAATTGCCTGCCGTTGCATGTAACTGACGCGGGTTAAAATAAAAATTAAATCAGTGCCGGCCCGCCAAGCGCCGGCGCTCTGCATTCGGCCGCCATTCTCAGGGACTTGGGCGTTACCTCAGGACGGCTCGAGGAGCCGCCGCCTGAGCTCGGTCTTCAGCACCTTGCCGTAATTGTTCTTGGGCAGCGAGTCGACGAAGCGGTAGGCGCGCGGTCGCTTGAAGCGGGCGATGTGGTCGAGGCAGAGCCGGTCGAGCTCGGCCTCGGCGAGGCGAGCGCCCGGGCGCAGCACGACGAATGCGACCACCTCTTCGCCCCAATCGGCGTGCTTGCGGCCGACGACGGAGACTTCGGCCACGCCGGGGTGGCGCAGCAGCACCTCCTCGACCTCGCGCGGATAGATGTTGCTGCCGCCGCTGATGATCATGTCCTTGGAGCGGTCGCGCAAGGTGAGGAAGCCGTCGGCGTCGAGCGAGCCGATGTCGCCGGTATGGAGCCAGCGCCCGCGCAGCGTCGCCGCCGTCGCCTTGTCGTCACGCCAATAGCCCGCCATCACCGTGTCGCCGCGCACCAGCACCTCGCCGGGCTCGTCGGCCGGCAGGTCGCGATCCTCGGCATCGGCGACGCG
>JASHTP010000283.1 GCA_030040495.1 Alphaproteobacteria bacterium | reverse complement strand
GCCGCTCTGTTTGAGACGTCCCGCACCCGAAAGCCTATGGCAGCCTTTGGCACATCCCGGAAGTGCCGCGCGTCGCGAGCGAGGGCCGCTTGAATTTCCAGGGCGGAGTTTGGCAGGTCGCGGGCCTCGCGGACGAACGCGCGAGGCGCGTTCGCCGCTAGAACTCCGCCTCGAACTCCGGCACCTCTTCCGGCTCCTTGCGCGCGTGCTCGATCCATTCCTGCATCGCCGGCCAGGCGAGGATGCGCTGGGCGTAGCCCGACAAGGGCGACTCGAGCTTCACGTCCCAGGTGACGAAGCGGGTCACCACCGGGGCGAACATGGCGTCGGCCATGGTGAGGTCGCCGAAGAGGTAGGGCCCCTTGGACATTGCCAGGCACTCGCGCCAGATGGTCGTGATACGCTCGATATCGGCACGGGCGCCGGAATGCGGGACGAAGCCGGGATGGCGGGCGCGGATGTTCATCGGCATGGAGGAGCGCAGCGAGCTGAAGCCCTGATGCATTTCGCCGCAGATCGACCGGCAGCGCGCCCGGTCTGCCCGATCTTTAGGCAACAGCCCGCCTTTTGGCCGGATTTCGTGGAGATATTCGGCAATGGCGAGCGTATCCCAGATGCGCAACCCCTCATGGATGAGGCAGGGCACGAGGTAGGAAGGCGAGAGCAGCAGCAGCTCGGCCCGCATCATCGGGTCGTCGGGCGGGATGATCTCCTCGACGAACTCGAGTCCGGCCAGCTTCGCCAGCAGCCAGCCCCTGAGCGACCAGGAGCCATAATTCTTGCTGCCGATGATGAGCTTCGTCTGCGCCATGCGCCGTCCTCCGCGACACTCCCTGCCGCAAGATTGTGCAAATTCCGCGCCACCTCGCGAAGCCCCCGCGAAGCGCCCTTGGGCGCTTCGTCGGGCGGCGGCGACAGCAGTTGCGGAACGCAACTGCGAGAGCCGCCCTCTCTCCGGCGAGCCGCCCTCCCTCCGGCAAGCCTCCCCGCCCACCCGGTGCAAAATCAGCGCCCATTGACGTACCGGTATCCCCGCCCTTGTTTCCCGTGAAACAGGACTCGGCAAACAGCTTGGCCCCGGCGCGCCGCGCGCGCCATATTGCCCTTTCCATGCCGCCCTCCGCCGCCTTGCCGCCGCTCTTCGCCGACTGGTTCGCCCGCCGCTTCTGGCGGCCGTTCGAGCATCAGCTCCGCCTGCTCGACGCGGCGCGGCGCGGCCGCTCGGCGCTGCTGGTGGCGCCGACCGGCGGCGGCAAGACCTTGGCGGGCTTCCTGCCCAGCCTCATCGACCTCGCCGAGCGGCCGCGCGAGGGGCTGCACACGCTCTACATCTCGCCCTTGAAGGCGCTCGCCGTCGACATCCACCGCAACCTCACCGAACCCATCGCCGAGCTGCGCCTGCCGATCCGCAGCGAGACCCGCACCGGCGACACGCCGGCGGGCAAGCGCCAGCGCCAGCGCGAGCACCCGCCGCACTTCCTGATGACGACGCCGGAATCGCTGGCGCTGCTGCTCTCCTACCCCGAGGCGGCGCAGATGTTCGCCGGCCTCGCCGCCATCGTCGTCGACGAGCTGCATGCGCTCGCCGGCAGCAAGCGCGGCGACTTGCTGGCGCTGGGGCTGGCGCGGCTCCGGCGCATCGCGCCCCAGTGCCGGCGCGTCGGCCTCTCGGCGACCGTCGCCTGGCCCGACGATCTCGCCCAATGGCTCGGCTCCGGCGGCGCCGAGGTCGAGCGCATCGCCGCCGCCGGCGGCGCCAAGCCGGAGATCCGCATCCTCGCCACCCGCGAGGAGCTGCCCTGGGCCGGGCACATGGCGATCCACGCGCTCGCCGAGGTCTACGAGTGGGTGAAGCGCCACCGCACCACCATCGTCTTCGTCAACACCCGCGCCCAGGCCGAGCTCTGCTTCCACGCGCTCTGGCGCCTCAACGAGGACAATCTGCCGATCGCGCTCCATCACGGCAGCCTCGCGGTCGAGCAGCGCCGCAAGGTCGAGGCGTGGATGGCGGCGGGCAGGCTGCGCGCGGTGGTGGCGACCTCCTCGCTCGATCTCGGCATCGACTGGGGCGACGTCGACCTCGTGGTGCAGGTCGGCGCGCCCAAGGGCGTGTCGCGGCTCACCCAGCGCATCGGCCGCGCCAATCACCGGCTCGACGAGCCGAGCCGGGCGCTGCTGGTGCCGGCGAACCGCTTCGAGGTGCTGGAATGCCGCGCCGCGCTCGACGCCTTGCGCCGCGGCGAGCTCGACGGCGACCGGCCGCGCCCGGGCGGGCTCGACGTGCTGGCGCAGCACATCCTCGGCATGGCCTGCGCCGGCCCCTTCACCGCCGACGCGCTCTTCGACGAGGTCCGGAGCGCCGCGCCCTATGCCCAGCTCGCGCGCCGCGATTTCGACGACGCGCTGGGCTTCGTCGAGAATGGCGGCTATGCGCTCAGGAGCTACGAGCGCTGGCGCCGGCTCTTCCGCGACAGCCTCGGCCGCTACCATGTCGTCTCCGACGCGGTGGCGCGGCGCTACCGCATGAACATCGGCACCATCGTCGAAGCCTCGATGCTCAAGGTGCGGCTCGGGCGCGGCAAGGTGCTGGGCGAGGTCGAGGAGTATTTCGCCGGCACCCTGACCGAAGGCGACACCTTCATGTTCGCGGGCCAGCTGCTCTGCTTCGAGGGCATCCACGGCAACGACGTCATCGCCAGCCGCGCCGCCGGCGGCCTGCCCAAGGTGCCGGCCTATGAGGGCGGGCGCCTGCCGCTCACCACCCATCTCGCCCGGGGCGTGCGCGCGCTGCTGGCCGATCCCGCCGCCTGGCGCGACCTGCCGGAGCCGGTGCAGGAGTGGCTCCGGCTGCAGCGCTACCGCTCGCTGCTGCCGGGGCCGGAGGGGCTGCTGGTTGAGACCTTCCCGCGCGGCCCCCACGAATATCTCGTCGCCTATTGCTTCGAGGGCCGCAACGCGCACCAGACGCTCGGCATGCTGCTGACCCGGCGCATGGAGCGGGCCGGGCTGAAGCCACTGGGCTTCGTCGCCACCGACTATGTGCTGGCGGTCTGGAGCCTGGAAGCGGCGCGAGACCTCGACGCGCTTTTCGACGAGGACATGCTTGGCGACGATCTCGAGGCGTGGCTGGCGGAATCCTCGCTGATGCGCCGCACCTTCCGCACCGTCGCGATCATTGCCGGCCTCATCGAGCGGAAGTTCCCCGGGCAGGAAAA
>JASHTP010000282.1 GCA_030040495.1 Alphaproteobacteria bacterium | reverse complement strand
CGCGTCAGATCGATCGCGTCGCCGACCAGCGCGGCGGCACGGTCGAGGAAGCCGTCGAGGTCGGGATGCTCGGCCGCCTGCACGAGGCCGAGATGCCGCTCCGGCAGGGCCAGCTCGGCGTGGCGCGGCACATGGCCGAGGATCGGCAGGTCGGGCAGCGCGGTGCGCACCGAATTCTCCAGCATCGCGGCGTGGCGCGGGCCGCCGACGCGGTTGAAGATGACGCCGGCCACCGGCACGTCGGGGCGATGCAGGATGAAGCCGCGCAGCAGCGCCGCCGCCGAGCCCGCCTGGCCGGCGACGTCGACCACCAGCACCACCGGCCAGCCGGTGAGCGCGGCGAGGTCGCCGGTCGAGCCGCGCCCGGTCTCTCCGGCGCCGTCGAAAAGCCCCATCGCGCCCTCGCACAGCACCAGCTCCGCCTGGCGCTCGAGCGCGGCGACGAGCGCGGCGACGGTCTCGCGCCGCATCGCCCAGGCGTCGAGGTTGAGGCAGGGCGTGCCCGAGGCGGCGCCGTGGAAGGCGGGATCGATATAGTCCGGCCCGGCCTTGGCCGAGGCGATGCGCTTGCCGGCGCGGCGGAAATGGCGCAGCAGCGCGAGCGTGAGCGTCGTCTTGCCGCTCGCCGAAGCCGGCGCGGCAAGGATGAGGCCGCCGCTCACAGGTATTTCTTGATGGCGGCGGCCATCGCGTCGGCCCCGACGTCGGGGCCGAAATGGGCGAGATACTTGCCGTCGCGCCCCATGAGATAGACGAAGGCGGAATGGTCCATCGAGTAATCGTCCGCGCCCTCGCCCTTCACCTTCTGGAAGTAGACGCGATAGGCCTTGGCGGCGACGGCGATCTCAGCCGGCGTGCCGGTGAGCGCCAGCAGCCGCGGCGTGAAGTTCGCCGCATAGAGCTTCATCTGCGTCACCGTGTCGCGCGCCGGGTCGACGGTGATGAAGATCGGCTGCACCGAGGAAGCGGCGGCGCCGAGCTTCGCCATCGCATCGGTGATGGTGTTGAGCGTGGCCGGGCAGACGTCCGGGCAGTAGGTGTAGCCGAAATAGACCAGCATCAGCTTGCCGCGGAAATCGCTGGCGTGGCGGACGACGCCGTTCTGGTCGGTGAGGGTGAAGGGACCGCCGATCGAGACGCCGGCCACCCCCGACTCGTCGCCGCCCGACCACCAGTAATCGACGGCGAAGAGGCCGACGATGAAGGCGAGGCCGACGAGAAAGACCAACAGCCCGCGACGGGCGGCAGGGGACATGGGCAGCTTCAACGACATCGGGCGCGATGCGCCGGCACGGCTCAGCGCCGGCGCGCGCGGGAAAAGCAGGCGGGCGAGGGCGCGTCGAAGGCGGTCGGGAGGGCGCGCACGGACATGTCACGCTCCCCGTCGCTCACCGTCGCCCCTCGCCGCGCGCAGTTCAGGACTTCTTCTCGGGCATGTCCTTCTTCTCGGGCATGCTCTTCATGTCCTTGGCCTTCATCTTCTTTGCGGCCTTGTGCATCGGCTTGTGCATCGGCTTGTGCATGTGCATGGCCATGAACTGCTTCGGATTGGCGAGGCAGTCCTTCATGTCCTGCGACTGCCAGGCGAAGTCGTAGCAGCTGAATTTGTGCTTCGCGGCCAGGGCCGGCGTCGTCAGCAGGGCGACCGTGGCGAGGGCGGCGAACAAAGATGCGTATTTGACCATAGTACTCCTCCTCGGGAATGGGCGCGCCAACTATAGCGCGCCTTCCCCGGGCGGTGCCAGATCAGCGCTCGACGAAACTCGCCAGCGTGCGGCCGTGCGTGCGCTGCGCCAGCTTCTTGAGCGCCTTGGCCTCGATCTGGCGGATGCGCTCGCGCGTCACCTGGTACTTGCGGCCGACCTCCTCGAGCGTGTGCTCGCCGGCCTGGCCGACGCCGAAGCGCAGGCGCAGGATGTCGGCCTCGCGCGGCGAGAGCCGCGACAGCGCGTCGTCGGTGGCGGCGCGCAGCTCCGCCTGTGCCGCCGCCTCGTGCGGCATCACCGCGCCGTCGTCGGCGATGAGGTCGCCGATGGTGGCGTCGCCATCCTCGCTCAGCGGCGCATCCAGGCTGACGGGGTCGCGCACCAGCTCGAGCACGGCGCGCACCTTGGCGACGGGAACGCCGAGCCGCGCCGCCAGCTCGGCCTCGTTCGGCTCGCGGCCGAGCTCGGCGAGCAGCTGGTGCTGGGCGCGCATGACGCGCCGCGCCTCGTCGGTCATGTGCGACGGGATGCGGATCAGGTGCCCCTGATCGACCAGCGCGCGGGTGCAGGCCTGGCGGATCCACCAGGTGGCGTAGGTCGAGAATTTGTAGCCGCGGCGCCAGTCGAATTTCTCGACCGCGCGCATCAGGCCGATATTGCCTTCCTGGATCAGATCCATCAGCGGCAGGCCGCGATTGACGTGGCGGCGCGCGATCCAGGCGACGAGGCGCAGATTGGCCTGGATCATCTCCTGCTTGGCGCGTTCGGCCTCGCGCGCGCCGCGCTGCAGCTCCATCACCAGCGCGCGGAACGCCGGCAGGCCCTGGCCGGTCTCGCGCAGCACGCCCTCGATCTCCTCGACCAAGGCGCGCGCGGCGTCGCCGTGACGGCGGCGGAAATTGGGCCAGGGCGCGGTCTGGCGCCGCGTCACCGAGGCGTACCAAACGCGCGGCCCCGACGCCTTGAGATAGCCGTCGAGGAACAGGCTGCGGTCGACCTTGGCCTGATCGACGAGCCGGGCGAGGCGACCCTCGCGCTCGACGATGCGGCGGTTGAGCTCCTTGAGCCGAAGCGCCAGCTCCTCGATCCGCTCGGGATGGAGGGTGACGGCGCCGAGCGCCGCGGTCAGCGCCTGCGGGCTGCGGCTCTTGCGCACGCGGTCGAAGGCGCGCAGCACCGGCCGCAGCAGCGCCG
>JASHTP010000281.1 GCA_030040495.1 Alphaproteobacteria bacterium | reverse complement strand
TGGTCTCGCACGGCGATTTCCGCGGCCTGGAGACCGCCCGGCTCGACGAAGAGACGGGCTTGTGGGAGCGGATCTAGCAGAGCGCGCCGGGCGGCGGGCCGGCGCGCAAGCATGGGCGCCATGGCGATAGAGACAGAGTCCGAAGAGAGCCGCATAACCGCCGCCGCGTCGCGCGCGCTGGTGCCGGCGCGCGGCGTCGCCGCGCTCCCGGCCGCGATCGCCTGCCTGCCTGCGGACGAGGAACCGGAGCCGGATACGGCGCGGGCCGACGTGATCGACCGGCTGCTGCACGCCTCCCAGGCGCGGCTCACCTATTCGCTGTCGCCGGCGGCGCTGATGGAGCCCTTCGCCGACTGGGCAATGCATCTCGCCAACGCTCCCGGCAAGCAGGCGGCGCTGGTCGAGAAGGCGGTGCGCAAGCTGGTCCGCTTCGGCCTCTATCTCGCCCATGCCGCCGCCGACACCGAGACGCCGCCCTGCATCGAGCCGCTGCCGCAGGACCACCGCTTCGCCGACGCGGCCTGGCGCCAGCCGCCCTTCCTCTACATCTATCAGGCCTTCCTGCTGCAGCAGCAATGGTGGCACAACGCCACCACCGGGCTGCGCGGCGTCTCGGCGCAGAACGAGCGCGTCGTCGCCTTCGTCGCGCGCCAGCTGCTCGATCTGGTCTCGCCATCCAACTTCGTTCTCACCAATCCCGAGGTGCTGCGCCAGACGCTAGCCGAAGGCGGCCAGAACTTCGTCCGCGGCGTGCTCCACTTCCTCGAGGATTGGGAGCGCGCGATCGCCGGCCGCAAGCCGGTCGGCTGCGAGAATTTCCAGGTCGGGCGCGACGTCGCCGTGACGCCGGGCAAGATCGTCTATCGCAACGAGTTGATCGAGCTCATCCAGTACGCGCCGACGGCCGAGACGGTCCGTCCCGAGCCGGTGCTGATCGTGCCGGCCTGGATCATGAAATACTACATCCTCGACCTGTCGCCGGAGAACTCGCTGGTGCGCTATCTCGTCGAGGCCGGCTTCACCGTCTTCATGATCTCCTGGCGCAACCCGGGCGCGGAGCAGCGCGATCTCGGCATGGACGATTACCGCCGGCTCGGCATCGGCGCCGCGCTCGACATCGTCGGCGCCATCTGCGGCGCGCCCAAGGTCCATGCGTGTGGCTATTGCCTCGGCGGCACGCTGCTCACCATCGAAGCCGCGGCGATGGCGCGGGACGGCGACGACCGGCTCGCCAGCGTCACGCTCTTTGCCGCCCAGTCCGATTTCACAGAGGCGGGGGAGCTCACTCTCTTCACCAGCGAGAGCCAGGTCGCCTATCTCGAGGACACGATGTGGGAGCAGGGCTACCTCGACGCCCGCCAGATGGCCGGCACCTTCCAGATGCTGCGCTCCAACGATTTGATCTGGTCGCAGATGGTGCGGCAGTACCTGAAGGGCGAGCGCGCGCCGATGATCGACCTGATGGCGTGGAACGCGGACGCGACGCGGCTGCCCTACCGCATGCACTCGGAATATCTGCGACGGCTCTTCCTCGAGAACGATCTGGCCGAGGGCCGCTACCTCGTCGACGGCAAGCCGATCGCGCTCTCCGACATCCGCCTGCCGATCTTCGCCGTCGGCACCATCCGCGACCATGTCGCGCCCTGGCGCTCGGTCCACAAGATCCACCTGCTCACCGACGCCGACATCACCTTCGTGCTGACCGCCGGCGGCCACAATGCTGGCATCGTCAGCGCCCCCGGCCGCGACGCCCATGGCTATCAGATCGCGCATCGGCCCGCGGATGGTCGCTATGTCGACCCCGACACTTGGGCCGCGACCGCGCCCGAGCAGGAAGGCTCCTGGTGGCCGGCCTGGACGGCGTGGCTCGCCGCGCATTCCGGCGCGGTCGTGCGGCCGCCGCCGATGGGCGCGGCCGAGCGCGGCTATCCGCCGCTTGCCGACGCCCCGGGGCGCTATGTCCTCGCCCCCTGAGCCGCCGACGAGCCCTGCGAGGAGAACCGCGATGCGCGACGAATTCATGCGGGCGCTGCAGTTCCGCCATGCCTGCAAGCTGTTCGACGAGAAGCGCGCGCTGGCGCGCGCCGATCTCGACTATGTGCTCGAGGCGGGGCGCCTCTCGCCCTCCTCGCTCGGCCTCGAGCCCTGGCGCTTCATCGTCGTCGAGGATCGGGCACTGCGCCGCCATCTCCGGTCCGCCTGCTGGAACCAGTCGCAGATCACCACCGCCGGCGCGGTGATCGTCATCCTCGCGCTCAAGGCGGATTTGAAGCCGGAGTCCGGCTATGCGCGCCGCATGCTGCGCCGGCTGGTGGCGACCGACGGCGAGCTCGAAGAGGCGATGCAGATCTATCACGGCATCACCCATGGCGACCTCGTCGCCTGGAGCGTCGCGCAATGCCATATCGCCGCCGCCGACATGATGCTGGCAGCGGCTTCCATCGGGCTCGACAGCTGCCCGATGGGCGGCTTCGAGCCGGAAGCGGTCGCCGAGGTGCTGGGCATCGACCGCGCCCGCTTCGAGGTGGCGCTGCTGCTGGCGCTCGGCTACCGGGCGCAGCCGCAGCCGCCGCGCCACCGCCTGCCGCTCGCCGAGCTGGTCGAGTACCGCTGAGGCGGGCGGTCGCTCTCGCAGGGCGGGAGAACGCACATTCTCAAGACGCGGCTTGCGAACCGGCGCGGCGTGGTCGTGCCGGGGCGAGGGGATGATCGACGTCGACGCGGAGGCGGCCCCGCTTTGCCTGCGTCAACCGCAATTTGCCGTTCCTCGCCTAGTCGAGCGATTTCCTGAACTTGGCGATGCTCGCCGCGAGCAGCAGTGCCGCCAGCGCCGCGAGTGCCAGCATCTCCGGCCACAGCACCGCGAATCCGACGCCCTTCAGGAAAACGGCACGGATGATGACGAGGTAATAGCGCACCGGGTTCGCGTAGGTGAGCCATTGCAGGAAGGTGGGCATGCTGGCGATGGGGAAGGCGAAGCCCGAAAGCGTAAAGAGCGGATTGATCACGAAGAAGTTGGTGGCGAAAGCCTGCTGTTGCGTCGAGCAAAGCGTCGAGATCAGCAGCCCCAAGGCGAGAGTGCTGAGCAGAAAGAGCGACGTGCCGGCCAGCATGACCAGCGGATTGCCGACGAAGGGCACGCCGAACCACAGGATGCCCACGGTCGCGATCATAGCGACGAGACCGAGCCCGATGAGGAAGAAGGGAACGGTCTTGCCGAATATGAACTCGATCGGGCGGATCGGGGTGACCATGATCTGCTCGAGCGTGCCGACCTCGCGCTCGCGCACGATGGCGAAGGAGGTGAGATTGACGATCAGCACCAGGGTGAGCGAGGCGATGACGCCCGGCACGAAGAACCAGCGGCTGTTGAGGTCCTCGTTGAACCACGGCCGCTGCTCGAGGTCGATCTGGACGAGCTGCTGCCCCGGATGCGTCCGCTGAATGAGGTCGACCGCGTAGTCCCGCGAGAAGCCGGAAACGATCTGGCCGACATAGTCGAGCGCAATCAGCGCGGAATTGGAGTTGGTGCCGTCGACCACGACCTGCAGCGGCGCGGTCTGCCCCTTGCGCAGCAGGTTCGCGAACTGGGGATGGATGACGACGGCGACGATGGCGTCGCCACGGTCGATGGCGCGCTCGATGTCCCGCTCGGACTGCGCGACCAGCACGACGTGGAAGCGGGTGCTGTAGGTGAAGCGCGAGAGAAGCTCGCGGCTCTCCTGGCTGTGGTCGAGATCCAGCACCGCGGTCGAGACGCCGAAGACCTCGAAGGTCGCGGCATAACCGAAGAGGATCAGTTGGACGAGCGGCGGCACGATGAGGCGGAAGCGCGCCCACTTGTCGCGCCGGAGCTCGATGAACTCCTTGATGAGGATTTGTAGGATGCGGGTGAGCATGGCAGCTAATCCAGCCGCTTGCGGAAGGCTCGGGCGGCGAGGAACGCGACAATTACCGCATAGAGGATCAAACCGAGGATCGGCTCGAGCAGCGCCGTCATGCCGACGCCCTTCAGGAAGACCGCCTTCAGGATGGTGACGTAGTAGCGGGCGTGGACGAGATAGGTCACCCACTGGATCGGCGCCGGCATCTGATCGATGGGAAAGGCGTAGCCGGACAGCAACGCGGTCGGCAGCATCGTCACCAGCAGCGCGATCTGGCTCGCGCCGATCTGGCTGCGGATGGCGACCGAAATCAGATAGCCGATGCCGAGCACGGCGACGAGAAAGAGCGAGGTCGTGGCGAAGAGCGTCAGCAGCGTGCCGCGGAACGGCACCGCGAACCACAGCACCGCCATGACCAGGCACAGCACCGCATCGAGCAGCCCGATGACGAAATAGGGCGCGAGCTTGCCCAGCATCACCTCCATCGGCGTCACCGGCGTCGACACCAGCAGCTCCATGGTGCCGCGCTCCCATTCGCGCGAGATCGTCAGCGAGCTGAGCTGCGCGCCGACCAGCGCCATGACCACCGCGACCACGCCGGGAATGATGAAGTTGCGGCTCTCGAGATCCTCGTTGAACCAGACGCGCGATTCGAGCGAGATCGGCGGCGGCGGCGCCATCGACTGGCCGTGGTTGCCGGCGAACCAGATCTGCACATTCTGCTCGAACTGATCGATGACCGCCTGCGCGTAGCCCGCCGCGATCGTCGCGGAATTGTCGTCGCTCGCGTCGAGGATGGCCTGGACCGAGGAGGCGCCGGTGTCGGTCAGCCGCTCGGAGAAATCCTGCGGCACGACCACGGCCATGCGGCAGGTTCCGCCGTCGATCGCGGCGGTCACCGCGGCATAATCGGTCGCGACCTTGACCACGTCGAAATATTCCGAGGCGGCAAATCCCTTCAGCAGCGCCTCGCTGTGCTGGCTTCCCTCCCGGTCATAGGTGCAGATCGGGATGTGCTTCAGGTCGAGATTGACGCCGTAGCCGAGCATCAGCATCTGCATGATCGGCATCAGCAGCACGATCATCAGGCTGCGCGGGTCGCGCCACACCTGCAGCACTTCCTTGCGCGCGATCGCCCGCAGCCGCAGCGCGTTCATGGCCGCGGCGCCTCGCCGCGCGTGCCGCCCGCCACCAGCCGGACGAAGACGTCCTCGAGGGTGGGATCGATGCGGGCGATGTTCCGGCAGTCGATGCCCTTGGCGTCGAGATACCTCGGCAGCTCGACGAGCCCGCGCTCGGCGCTCTCGACGAGGACGTGGAGCGCGTTGCCGAAGGCGGCGACGTCGAGCACCCCCGGCGCCTGCGGCAGCAGCTCCAGCGCCGCCCCCACCTTGTCGCATTCGACCAGCAGCAGCTCGCCGCCGAGCGCGCTGCGCTTGAGCTTGCCGGGACTACCCAGCGCGATCAGCCGCCCCTGGTTGATGAGCGCGATCTCGTTGCAATAGGACGCCTCGTCCATGTAGTGCGTCGAGACCAGCACGCTGACGCCGCCCTCGGCGAGGCCGTGGATGAGATCCCAGAAGCGCCGGCGCGAGGCGGGATCGACGCCCGAGGTGGGCTCGTCGAGGAAGAGGATCGGCGGCCGGTGCAGGATGGCGCAGCCCAGCGCCAGGCGCTGCTTCCAGCCGCCCGCGAGGGTCGCGACCAGCGCGTCCTCGCGCCCGTCGAGCCCGGCCATGTGGACGACGAAGCGCATCCGCTCCGCGAGCTCGGCCCGCGGCACGCGGTAGACCCCGCCGAAGAAGCGCAAATTCTCGGCGACGGAGAGGTCGTTGTAGAGCGAGAATTTTTGCGACATGTAGCCGATCCGCTCGCGCACCCGCTCGGGGTCGCGCGCGACGTCGATGCCGGCGACGAAGGCGCGGCCGCCGCTGGGGCGCAGCAGGCCGCAGAGAATGCGGATCGTCGTCGATTTGCCGGCGCCGTTCGGCCCGAGGAATCCCATGATCTCGCCGCGCGCGATGCGGAAGCTGATGCCGTCGACGGCGGTGAAGCTGCCGAAGCGCTTGGTGAGATCCTCGGCGACGACCTGCGGCGCGGCGGCCGCGCGCGCCTCCATCACCCGTCCTCCGCCTTGCGGCCGAGCAGGGCGGCAAAGAGATCCTCGACGCTCGGCGTCACGCGGGCGATGTGCTCGTAGGGGACGCCCTGATCCGCCAGCCGGCGCTCGAGCTCGGCGATGCGTCCGGCATCGTCGACGACGAGATGGACGCCGTCGCCGACGAGGACCACGGTTTGGACGCCCGGTTCATCTTCGAGGGCGCTGCGCACGCGGCGCGGGTCGGGCGAGGCGATCGCCACCAGCGCACCGGGCATCTTCTGCTTGAGCGCGGCAGGCGTGTCGCACTGAATGAGCCGCCCGCGGTCGAGCAGCGCGAGTCGGTGGCAGCGTTCGGCCTCGTCGAGATAGGCGGTGGCGATGACGATGGTGACGCCTTCACCCAGCAGCGAGTAGAGAATGCGCCAGAAATCGCGGCGCGAGACGGGGTCGACGCCGGTCGTCGGCTCGTCGAGCAGCACCGCCTTCGGCGCATGGATGAGCGAGCAGGTGAGACCGAGCTTCTGCTTCATGCCGCCCGAGAGCTTGCCGGCGAGCCGGCCGCGGAAGGGCTCCATGCCCGAGGCGGCGAGGAGGCGCTTGGCGCGCTCCTCGCGCAGCCCGCGCGCGATGCCGAAGAGATCGGCATAGAAGCGGATGTTCTCGTCGACGGTGAGATCTTCGTAGAGGCCGAAGCGCTGCGGCATGTAGCTCAGATGGCGCTTGGCGAGCTCGGGATCGCTCACGACGTCGACGCCGTCGAGTATGACCGTGCCGGCATCGGGGCGCATGACGCCCGCCAGCATGCGCATCACCGTCGTCTTGCCGGCGCCGTCGGGACCGACGAGACCGAAGATCTCGCCGCGCGCGACGGAAAAGCTCAACCCGTCGACGGCAGTGAGCGCGGCAAAGCGCTTGGTGAGCGAGGCAACCTCGACCGCGGCAGGTTCGGTCATGACGTGCCTGCCGGCTTGAGCTCGATCAGCGCGTCCGCGGGCATGCCTGGCACGAGCTCGTGCGTCGGGTTGTCGACGTCAATGCGGATGCGATAGACGAGCGTGATCCGCTCCGCATGGCTTTCGACGCTCTTCGGCGTGAACTCCGCCGCGGATGCGATGAAGGAGATGCGGCCGGCATATTTGTGCCCGGGATAGGTATCGGTGGTGATCGCCGCCGCGGCGCCATAGCGCACCTTGCCGATATCGGGCTCGTTGATGTAGGCGCGCAGCCAGACATGGTCGATATCGGCGATGGTCACCACCGGGGTCCCCGGCATCATCACCTCGCCCAGCTCGGCCTGGCGGACCAGGATGACGCCGTCGATGGGCGCGCGCAGCACGGTGTAGCCCAGCACGATCTGGGCCATCTTCAACGCCTCCTCGGCGCTGTGGATGTTCGCCTGCGCGAGATCGACGTTGCGCTCCGCGACACGCTCGAGCGCACGGTCGCGGTCGACCGCGGCGCTCGACTGCTTGAGCGCGGTCTGCGCCTGGTCGCGGACCTGGGTGGAGACGATCCTGCCGTGTTCCCACAGCCCCTGATCGCGGTTGTAGTCGAGCGCCTTCTGGGCGAGATCGGCCTCGTCGCTCACCACCGTCTTGCGGCTGGCCTCGAGCGTCTGCTCGGAGGCGGCGAGCTGGCGCTGCTGGACGGCGAGCGCCGCCTCGTCGATCGCCACCTGCTGCCGGTAATCGCTGTCGTCGAGGCGCGCGATCACCGTCCCGGCCTTCACCCATTGGCCTTCGTCAAAGGGCAGGTCGACGATCCGCGCCTGGACGGTGGTGAAGCTGAGCACGCTCTCATGCGCCTCGATGTTGCCGGACACCAGCAGCGTGCGCTGCGGCCCCGCCGCGCCGAACCAGCCGCGCAGCGGCGCGTCGAAGCGGAAGGCGGCGACCGCCACCGCCATCGCCAGCGCCGCCGCGCCGACCGCCAGCAGCTTCGCATACCGACCCATGCCAGACCTACCGAGCATCCGAAAATCCCACGATCTCGGCCCTAAATGGCATGGGCGGCGGCCATCCGCGTTGATCCATCTCAAAACGCCGCCGCAGCCGCGGCAAGCCTTGATCCAGGTCAAGGTGCGCCGGCCCGTCCGGGCGGACAGTGCGCGCCAAGCGGTCGCAGCGGCGGAATGCCGCGACGAGGGCGGTACTCGGGCGGGGAGGAAGGAGCATCATGAAGGCTGCAGACATCATGACGCGGGGCGCGTTCACCGTGACCGCCGACAGCACGGTGGAGGACGCGGCTCGGCTGATGCTCAGCCATCGCGTCAGCGGCCTGCCGGTGGTCGATGCCGGCGGTGCGATCGTCGGCATGCTCACCGAGGGCGATCTGCTGCGCCGGGCGGAGACGGGCACCGAGCGGCGGCGTCCGCGCTGGCTCGAGCTGCTGCTCGGGCCCGGCCGGATGGCGCGGGACTATGTCCACACCCATTCCGGCAAGGTCGGCGACGTCATGACCCGCGACGTGGTGGCGATCGTGCCCGGCACGCGACTCGAAGAGGTGGCGGAGCTGATGGAGCGGCATCGGGTGAAGCGCCTGCCGGTGGTCGAGAAAGGCAGGATCGTCGGCATCGTCAGCCGCGCCAATCTGCTGGCGGCGCTCCTCGAGGTGCTCGGCGAGGCGCGTCCGACGGCCGCCTCCGACCGCGAGATACGCCGGCGCGTGTTGGCCGAGATCGATAAGCAGCGCTGGGCGCCGCTTGCCAGCATCGACGTCGCGGTCGAGGATGCCGTGGTCGAGCTGCGCGGCGTCGTCACCGACGAGCGCGAGCGCCAGGCGCTGCGGGTGGCCGCGGAGAACGTGCCGGGCGTCAAGGCGGTGCGCGACCGCCTTGTCTGGGTCGAGCCGATCTCGGGGCTGGTCGTCGAAAGCTGACCGCGCCGGCCGCGCGAGCCGGGAGATGGCAGCGGGCCGGCGGCCATGCTAGGAGTCCGCAGGCACCGGCTTGATGCTGCGGAACCTCACCATATCTGGCCCTCGAGACCGGACGGCGGACCGGAAGCGGCCGCGTTTCGCCGCGTTCTCGGCGGCCGGCGCCGCGGCCCTGGCGGTGGCGCTCGTCCTGCTGTCGGTCTTCGCCCTCGACCTCAATCTCAACCGGCTCAAGGATAGCTTCGGCTGGGTCGAGCATACCGACCAGGTGCTGCTGCAGCTGGCCACGATCGAGGCGACGGTGATCGACGCCGAATCCGGCGAGCGCGGTTATCTCCTGACCGGCAATGCCGCCTACCTCGATTCCTATACGCGCGCCCGCGACGCGATCGGCGGACAGATGGACGTGCTGACCGCGCTGCTGTCGGACCGCTCCGAACAGATGCAACGCGTCCACTCCTTGCGCCCATTGATCGACAGCCGCTTCGCCGAGTTCGAGCGCGTCGTGGCGCTCGGCCCCGCGCGAATGGAACAGGCGCTCGCCATCCTGAAGACGGCGCGGGCGGAGCAATTGACGCCGAAGATCGCCGACGGCCTCGCGCAATTGCGGCGGACCGAGCTTGCCCTGCTGGACGAGCGGCAGCGCCGCGCCCAACGGGACGCCGCCCGCGCCAACCTGCTCGCCGTCGCCGCCGGCGTGCTCGCCCTGACCAGCCTCGCGCTCGGCCTCTTCCTTCTCCAGCGCCAACGCTCCCGCCACCGCATCCAGCAGCTGCAGAGCGAGCTCATCCACGTCTCGCGCCTCAACACCATGGGCCAGACCGCCTCGATGCTTGCCCATGAGATGAAGCAGCCGCTAACCGCCACCGCCAACTATCTCCAGGGCGCACGCCGCCTGGTCGAGGCGCGCGAGAGCCCGCCGCCGGCCAACATCGCCGAGGTGCTGGGCAAGGCCAGCGCGCAGGTCGACCGCGCGGCGCAGATCGTCGGCCGGCTGCGTCGGCTGGTCGACAAGGGCGAGGCCGAGCGCACCGCCGAGGATGTCGGCGCCACGATCGACGAAGCCGTGGCGCTCGTCGAGTTCGGCCGCGCCGACATCGCGCTGCGCCGGCAGGTCGATCCGCGGCTGCCCCGGGCGGTCATCGACAAGGTGCAAATCCAGCAGGTGCTCGTCAACCTGATGCGCAACGCCTCGGAAGCAATGCAGCACAGCGCGCGGCGCGAGCTCATGGTTTCCGCCGAGCCCGTCCAAGGCATGGTCGAGGTCGCCGTCGCCGACACCGGGCCGGGCCTGCCGAAGGAAGTCGCCGACCGGCTGTTCCAGCCCTTCGTCTCGACCAAGCCAGACGGCATGGGGGTGGGCCTGTCAATCTGCCGCGCCATCATCGAGGCCCATGGCGGCCGCATCTGGGCGGACGCCAATCCGGCGGGCGGCACCGTGTTCCGCTTCACGGTGCCTGGCGCCGCGTGATCGAAAATCTACGTCCCCGGTCTGTAAAACAGCGATTGGGCGCTGGCCGACGCGAGAAATCGGGCATATCACATA
>JASHTP010000280.1 GCA_030040495.1 Alphaproteobacteria bacterium | reverse complement strand
CACGCGTCCCGGCGCGAGCGGCGTGGCGCGCGCCGCAAGCTCCGCCTGAGGCAGCACGTCGCAGCTCGGCCAGAGCCCGGTTTCGAGCGACGCGGCATAGCCTTCGGGGAGGCGCGCCGCGCGCATCTTCGCCGCGGCGCCGGCATGGTCGTAGTCGAGCGCCGCATGCTCGATCGCGATGCCGTCGGCCTCGGGCGTCAGCACGCTGAACCAGACGCGCGGCGTGCCGTCATTGGCGGGCATGCCGATCGCGCCGGCATTGTGCCAGAGCCGGCCGTCGATCACCTCGGTGAAGGGAATGCCGCAATGGCCGGCGATGACGCCGTCGCAGCGGGCGGCGTCGAGCTCCTCGCGCTTCACCGCCGCGGGCGTCGAGGCGAAGAGAAAGCGGTTGATCTGCCGCACGCTGCCATGGACCACGGCAAGCCGCCGGCCGGCGAGCGCGATGTCGAGGCGCCGCGGCAGCGCCGCCATCCAGGCGCGCTGCTCGCGGTCGAGGCTGCGCTCGGCATGGGCGTACCATTCGACCGCCAGAAGGTCGCAGGCGCTGCCCTCTGCATAGCCGCAGCCGCAATCGCCGGCGTTGCTCCCCAGCGACTCCTCGCAATTCCCCATGATGGCCGCGATGCCGGAGCGGCGCACCAGATCGAGCGTGGCGCCGGCGTCGGCGGCATAGGCGACGATGTCGCCGGTGCAAAGGATGCGCCGCGGCGGGATGCCGCGCCGCGCCGCCTCGGCGAGCACCGCCTCGGTCGCCTCGAGATTGCTGTAAGGGCCGCCGAAGACGAGCACCGGCCCGTCCATCGGCAGCAGAAACGGCTCGTCCATGGCACCCGACTATAGCCGGTGACGGCCCGGGCGCACATAAGATGAGGGGGCCCGCCGGCCCCCTCTCAACCGATTTTGATCGGCGCCTAGGCCCGCAGCTGCAGCACTGCGGTCTTCTGCTCGCCGTCCTCGGCCAGCAGGCGGTCGAAATAGGCGATGGTGCGCTCGAGCCCGGTCTCCAGCGGCACGCGCGGCTCCCACTCCAGCAGGTCGCGGGCGCGGCTGATGTCGGGGCAGCGCTGCACGGGATCGTCGGCCGGCAGCGGCTTGCGCTCGATGACGGAGCGCGAGCCGGTGAGCGCGATGATCTTCTCGGCGAGCTCGCCCACCGTGGTCTCGACGGGGTTGCCGAGATTGATCGGGCCGGTGACGTCGTCCGGCGCCGCCATCAGCCTGAGGAAGCCTTCGATGAGGTCGTCGACATAGCAGAAAGCGCGGGTCTGCGCGCCGTCTCCATAGACGGTGAGCGGCTCGCCCTTGAGCGCCTGGACGATGAAGTTCGACACCACGCGCCCGTCGTTGGGGTGCATGCGCGGGCCGTAGGTGTTGAAGATGCGCGCGACGCGGATGCGGAGCTTGTGCTGACGGTGGTAGTCGAAGAACAGCGTCTCGGCGCAGCGCTTGCCCTCGTCGTAGCAGGCGCGCGGCCCGATCGGGTTGACGTTGCCGCGATATTCCTCGCGCTGCGGATGGACGATCGGGTCGCCATAGACCTCGGAGGTCGAGGCCTGGAAGATGCGGGCGCGCACGCGCTTGGCGAGGCCCAGCATGTTGATGGCGCCGCTGACGCTGGTCTTGGTCGTCTGCACCGGGTCGAACTGGTAGTGGATCGGCGAGGCCGGACAGGCGAGGTTGTAGATCTCGTCGACCTCGACATAGAGCGGGAAGCAGATGTCGTGACGCATCGCCTCGAAATTCGAGTTGTGCAGCAAGTGCGCGATGTTCGCCTTGCGCCCGGTGAAGTAATTGTCGACGCAGAGCACGTCGTTGCCCGCCGCCAGCAGACGCTCGCAGAGATGCGAGCCGAGGAAGCCGGCACCACCGGTGACGAGAACGCGCTTCTTGGTGGAGCTCATGGGAATGTCCTTGCTTCTGGCGGTGCGTCCTTGGTCCTAGCCCTGCGCCCTGACGCGCTGCTCGCCATGGGCGGGCTCGACCGAGCGACGGCCGATGCTGAAATAGAAGAAGCCGGCCTCCGCCATGTCGGCGGGCTTGTAGATGTTGCGCAGGTCGATGACGGTGGGCGAGCGCAGCAGCGACTTCACCCGCTTCAGATCGAGGGCACGGAACTCGTTCCACTCGGTGACGATGACCACCGCGTCGGCGCCGTCCATGGCGTCGTAGGCGCCGTTGCAGAACTGGACGCCGTCGAGCAGCTTCCGCGCCTCGTCCATGCCTTCGGGATCGAAGGCGCGAACGGCCGCGCCGGCGCGCTGCAGCGCCGGCACGATGGTGAGGCTGGGGCTGTCGCGCATGTCGTCGGTGTTGGGCTTGAAGGTGAGCCCGAGCACGGCGATGGTCTTGCGTTCGACACTGCCGCCGCAGGCGCGGATGACGCGCGCCGCCATGCGCTCCTTGCGCCCCTCGTTCACCTTGACCGTGGTCTCGACCAGCGTCACCGGCGCGCCCGCCTCCTGCGCCGTGCGCGCCAGGGCGAGGCAGTCCTTGGGGAAGCAGGAGCCGCCATAGCCGGGACCGGCATGGAGGAACTTGCGGCCGATGCGGCCGTCGAGGCCGATGCCCTTGGCGACGTCCTGCACGTCGGCGCCGACCGCCTCGCAGAGATCGGCGATCTCGTTGATGAAGGAGATCTTGGTGGCGAGAAAGCTGTTGGCGGCGTACTTGGTCAGCTCCGCCGTCTCCACCGTGGTGAAGAGCAGCGGCGTCTCGATGAGATAGAGCGGGCGATAGAGCTCGCGCATGATCTCCCGGGCGCGCTCGCTCTCGCTGCCGATGACGACGCGGTCGGGGCGCATGAAATCCTGGATGGCCGAGCCTTCGCGCAGGAACTCCGGGTTCGAGACCACGTCGAACTGCGCCTCCGGACGGGTCTTGCGGATGATCTCAGCGACCTTCCGGCCGGTGCCCACCGGCACCGTCGATTTCGTCACCACCACGGCATAGCCGGTCAGCGCCCGGGCGATCTCCTCGGCGGCGCCGAAGACATAGGAGAGATCGGCATGGCCGTCGCCGCGGCGCGACGGCGTGCCGACGGCGATGAACACCGCGTCGGCGCCGGCCACGGCGGCGGCGAGGTCGGTGGCGAAGCCGAGCCGCCCGGCGCGCACGTTGCTGTCGACGATCTGGTCGAGGCCGGGCTCATAGATCGGAATCTCGCCGCGGCGCAGCCGCTCGATCTTGGACGCGTCCTTGTCGATGCAGGTGACGGCGACGCCGAACTCGGAGAAGCAGGCGCCGGAGACGAGACCCACATAGCCGGTGCCGATCATTGCAATGCGCATGACTGCTCCTCAACGGGCGATGCTGCAAAAACGGGGCCGCCGGGGAATTATTCCGACGCGGCCGGCCGATGGCAACAAAAGCGGGCCGTCCTACGCCCGCCCCGCCCGGCGGCGGCGTAACCAAGGCTCGCGACTCGCGGATTTACTTCAGCTTGCGCGATTCCGGGCCCAGTTAGTCCCAATCCGGCGCCGGCGTCAAGCAAGGCGCGCGGCCGGTTAAACTACGGTAAACGAGGCGGACCAGCCGGCTTGTCCGAAGCCGGGCTTCGCCCTATCACTGCGGCGCCGGGCGGTCCCGGTCGGTGGCGCGAGGCATGGGCAAGGCGGTTTTGGTTACCGGCGGCGCCGGCTATATCGGCAGTCACGCCTGCAAGGCGCTGGCCCGGGCCGGCTACGCCCCGGTGGTGCTCGACAATCTCGTTTATGGCCATCGCGAGGCGGTGCGCTGGGGGCCGCTGGTCGAGGGCGACGTCGCCGACCATCCGCTGCTGCGCGACACCTTCGCCCGTTTCGGCGTCGAGGCGGTGATGCATTTCGCCGCCTTCGCCTATGTCGGCGAATCCATGACCAGGCCCGAGCTTTATTTCCGCAACAATGTCGTCAACAGCCTCGGGCTGCTCGAGGCGATGCGCGAGGCCGGCGTCGCGCGCCTCGTCTTCTCCTCGAGCTGCGCCACCTATGGCGTGCCGGACAGCATGCCGATCCGCGAGGATATGCCGCAGCGCCCGGTCAATCCTTATGGCGAGAGCAAGCTGATGGTGGAGCGCATGCTCCACTGGCAGGGCGCGGCGCACGGGCTGCAGCACGTCTCGCTGCGCTACTTCAACGCCGCCGGCGCCGATCCCGAAGGCGAGACCGGCGAGCATCACGAACCGGAGACGCATCTCATCCCACTGATCCTCGACGCCGCGCTCGGCCGGCGGCCGCAAATCGACGTCTACGGCACCGACTACCCGACGCCTGACGGCAGCGCGGTGCGCGACTACATCCACGTCACCGACCTCGCCGAGGCGCATGTGCTGGCGCTCCGCCATCTCGAGCGCGGCGGCGCCAGCACCGCGCTCAATCTCGCCACCGGCGCCGGCCATTCGGTGCGTGAAGTGATCGCGGCCGCCGAGCGGGTGATCGGCCGGCGCATTCCCCGCCGCGAGACCGCGCGCCGGCCGGGCGATCC
>JASHTP010000279.1 GCA_030040495.1 Alphaproteobacteria bacterium | reverse complement strand
GACCCGCGCCGGCTTCGCCGCCGGCGGCGCCGGCGCCGGCGCGGCGGCGAGCTTCCTGCCCTCGGCATCGTAGCGATGGAAGCCCTGGCCGGTCTTGCGCCCGTAGCGGCCGCCGAGATAGAGGCTCTCGTGCAGCGGCGTCGATTTGAGGCGGGGGTCGTACCAATAGCCCTTGTGCACGATCTCGCTCACGGGATAGTTCACGTCGATGCCGGTGAGGTCGAGGAGCTCGAACGGACCCATGCGGAAGCCGCAGCATTCGCGCATGACGAGATCGATGTCCTCGGGCGCGGCAACGCTCTCCTGCAGGATGTGCAGCGCCTCCTGGTAATAGGCGCGGCCGCCGAGATTGACCAGGAAGCCGGGCGCATCCTTGACCGTGACCGGCGTCCTTCCCATGCGCCGGCCGAGCTCGGCGAGCGTCGCCGCCACCGCCGGGTCGGTATCGGCCGAGGCGATGATCTCGACCAGCCGCATCAACGGCACCGGGTTGAAGAAATGCATGCCGGCGACGCGGCGGCGGTGGCGGCAGGCCTGGGCGAGGGCGGCGATCGGGATCGAGGAGGTGTTGGAGGCGATGATCGCCGCTTCGGCGAGCACGCCCTCGAGCGCGCGGAACAGCGACCGCTTGACCTCGAGCGTCTCGACGATCGCCTCGATGACGATGCCGCAGGGCGCGAGCTCCTTCGCCTCGCGCACCAGGGCGAGCCGCGCCTTGGCGGCGGCGACCTGGTCGGGCCTGGCCTCGCCCTTCTCGGCGAGCCGGTCGAGCCGCTGGAAGATGCCGGCGCGCGCCTTCTCGAGCTGCGCCTCGCTGGCGTCGGTGAGCCGCACGGCGAGCCCGCCGGTGATCGCCACTTGGGCGATGCCCGAGCCCATCGCTCCGGCGCCGACCACTCCCAGCACGAAATCGGGCGCGGCGATATCGACCATCCTCTCCTCCGTTCCAAGCCGGCGCAGCAGGCGGGGCGCGACCGTGGCATGCGGCCGTTGGCTTGGCAAGCCGGGGGCGGCTCGCCTTCGCCGCCGCCGCGGCTATGATGGCGGTAAACCGCTTCGGGGAGGAAGGCATGGGACGGCTCCAGGGCAAGGTGGCCATCGTGACCGGCGCCAGCCGCGGGATCGGCCAGGCGATCGCCGAGCTGTTCGCGCAGGAAGGCGCGAAGCTGGTCTGCGCCGCGCGCACCGTGAAGGAGGGCGACCACCCGTTCGCAGGCTCGCTGACGCGCACGGTGGAGCGCATCCGCCAGCGCGGCGGCGAGGCCATGGCGGTCGCGGCGGACGTCTCGCTCGAGGCCGATTGCCTGACGCTCGCCGAGCGCGCCCGCGCCGCCTACGGCCCGATCGACATCCTGGTCAACAACGCGGCGCTCAACTACTACATCCCGACGGCGGCGTATCCGACGCACCGCTGGGTCCGGGCTTTCGCCGTCAATGTGCACGGCCCCTTCATGCTTTCGAAGGCGGTGCTGCCGGACATGATCGCGCGCCGCGCCGGCGCCATCGTCAACATCAGCTCCGGCGCCGCGATCGGGCCGGGCCGCGGTCCCTACGCCGACCTGACGGCGCATGGCGGCGTCATGTACGGCGCCAGCAAGGCGGCGCTCGAGCGTTTCACCCAGGGGCTGGCGCAGGAGATGGCGCAGCATGGCGGCATCGCCGTCACCGCGGTCTCGCCCTCGCGCGTGGTGCCCACGCCGGGCACCATCCACCACAAGCTGGTGAGCGGACCGGACGACCCCAAAGGCGAGCCGCCGGAGCTGATGGCGCGCGCCGTGCTGCTGCTGGCGAGCGAGCCTGCGGCCAAGGTCAACGGCCGCGTCACCTACAGCCAGCAGATCCTCAAGGAGTTCGGCTGGATCGCCGAAGCGCATGGCCGCGGCGTCGACACGGCCGGCAGCGGCTATTCGCAGATCTGACCGCCATGAGCGCGATCAGTCTCGAGGACCGCATCAGCCGCTACGGCGTCGACGCGGCCTGGCTCGAGCGGCGCCGCGAGGCGATCCTCGAGCCCGATCTGCCGATCTGCGATCCGCACCACCATCTCTGGGACTTCCCGACCAACCGCTACCTGCTGCCCGACCTCCTCGCCGACACCGGCAGCGGCCACCGGGTCGAGCGCACCGTCTTCGTCGAATGCACCGCCTTCTACCGCGCCGACGGGCCCGAGGCGCTGCGCGTCGCCGGCGAGACCGAGTTCGTCAACGGCGCGGCGGCGATGGCGGCGAGCGGTCGCTACGGCGCGACGCGCGCCTGCGCCGGCATCGTCGGCTATGCCGACCTCACGCTCGGCGCCGCGGTGGAGGAGGTGCTGGCCGCGCATGTCGCCGCCGGCAATGGCCGCTTCCGCGGCATCCGCCACGCCGCCGGCTGGGACGCGAGCGCGGAGGTGCAGAACAGCCACACCAAGCCGCCCCCCGAGCTCTATCGCCGCGCCGATTTCCGCCAGGGCTTCGCCCGGCTGCGCCAATTCGGCCTGAGCTTCGATGTCTGGCTCTATCACCCGCAGCTCGCCGACGTCGCCGACCTCGCGCGCGCCTTTCCCGACCAGCCGATGGTGCTCGACCATGTCGGCGGTCCCCTCGGCATCGGTCCCTATGCCGACCGGCGCGACGAGGTCTTCCCGCACTGGCGGCAGGCGATCCGCGAGCTCGCGCGGCTGCCCAACCTGTCGGTGAAGCTCGGCGGGCTCGGCATGAAGATCTGCGGCTTCGCCTTCCACAAGCGGCCGGAGCCGCCTTCGTCGGAAGAGCTGGCGGCGCTGTGGCGGCCCTATATCGAAACCTGCGTCGAGGCCTTCGGCGCCGAGCGCTGCATGTTCGAGAGCAATTTCCCGGTCGACAAGGTGTCGTGCGGCTATGCCGTGCTGTGGAACGCCTTCAAGCGCCTGGCCGCGGGCGCCTCGGCCGCGGAGAAGGCGGCGCTCTTCCGCGACACGGCGATGCGCTTCTACCGGCTCCAAGCCCCATGACCGCCCTCGTCGCCTCGACCAACGAGATCATCGACGTCGCGCCGCAGCATCGCTTCGACGAGGCGGCGCTGGCGCGCTTCATGGCCGAGCGCGTTCCGGGTTTCGTGCCGCCGCTTTCGGTCGGGCAGTTCCATGGCGGCATGTCGAACCCGACTTTTTTGCTGCGCGACGGCGCCGGCCGCCGCCTGGTGCTGCGCAAGAAGCCGCCCGGCCGGCTGCTGCCCTCGGCGCATGCGGTCGAGCGCGAGTTCAAGGTCATCGCCGCGCTCGCCGCCAGCGACGTGCCGGTGGCGCGCGCCGAGCTGCTGTGCGAGGACCCGGCGGTGATCGGCCAGGCCTTCTACCTGATGGAGCATGTCGAGGGCCGCGTCTTCCGCAGCTACACGCTCCCCGGCATGAGTCCGGCCGAGCGCGCGGCGATCTACGACGCGATGAACGCGGTGCTGGCGACGCTCCACCGCGTCGATTACGCCGCCATCGGGCTGGCCGATTACGGCAAGCAGGGCGGCTACGCGGCGCGGCAGATCGCGCGCTGGTCGAGCCAGTACGAAGCGAGCAAGACCGACGCGCTGCCGGCGATGGAGCGGCTCATGCGCTGGCTGCCGGCGCATGTTCCGGCGGCCGACGAGACGGCGATCGTCCATGGCGATTTCCGCCTGGAGAACATGATCTGGCATCCGCGCGAGCCGCGCATCCTCGCCGTCGTCGACTGGGAGCTCAGCACGCTCGGCCATCCGCTCGCCGACCTCGCCTATAATTGCCTGCCCTGGCACGTCGCCGACCGGCAGCGCGGCGATCTCCTGAGCCTGCCGCCGGACCACGGCATTCCGCGCGAGGCCGACTACCTCGCCGCCTATTGCCGCCGCACCGGGCGCGATGCCATCGCCGACTGGAACTTTTATCTCGTGCTGTCGCTGTTCCGTCTCGCCGCCATCTCGCAGGGCGTCTACAAGCGCGCCCTCGACGGCAATGTCAGCTCGCCGGGCGCGCTCGACCGCCTCACCAAGGCGCGCGAGCTGGCGGAGAAGGCCTGGGCGCTGGCGGAGGCGGGCGGCTGACCGGCGGCACGACGATGCGCGACGCCGACCCGCTCGTCATTCCTTACGGCACGACCGGCTCGCCGATCGACGCGACCGGCGCGATCGCGGCCGGCGTGCCGGTGCTGCGCATCGACCGGCAAGAGCGGCGGCCGCTGCGGCTCAACAGCGCGCCCTATCCCTTCGCCGAGCCGCCCGACCCGATCCGCCTTGCCGCGCTCGCCGACCGGCTCGATTTCCTGTGCGATCACCTGCTGTCGTTCTGCGGCTTGTGGGATCGGCTGCCGCGGCTCTTCCTCGAGCTCTATTTCCGCGCCATCGCCACCGAGATCGCGGCGAACCGCCCGGCCCTCGCCGCCCGCGCCGCGGCGGCGGGCGGGATTTTCGATGTCGGCGACTGGAGCTTCTCGGCGCTGCGCCCGCTGCCGCAGGCGCATCTGCCGCTGCCGCCGGCGGAGGCCGGCCGCCCGAGCCTGGTGCGCGCGGACTTCGCCTTCTGGACCGGGAGGGCGGTGGTCGCAATCGAGCTGGTCGGCAGCGCCGGGCTGACGCGCGCCCGCGCAGCGGCGCTCGACGCGATGCGCCAAGGCGACGTGACCATTGTCGAGGTCGCGGGCGCCATGCTGCAGCGCGACGGCGAATGCGGCCTCGCCGCCGCGCTGCCGGCGCCGTTCCACCGCTTCTGGGAGGGCGAGGCGCTCCCTTCGAGCCCCTTCGGCCGCGCCGTGCTCGACGACATCCTGGTCGCGCCGGCGGACGATCCCGGCTAAAGCGTCAGCTGCAGCACATAGAGGCCGCCGGCGAAGCGGTCGACGCAATAGACGATCTCGTTCTCGTCGACATAGACGTCGTTGATCTGGATCGCGCCGGCGGGCGAGCCGGACGGCGCGTCCGGGACGAAACAGGCGACCTCCTTCGGCTGGAAGGGATTGCCGATATCGTGGACGCGCAAGCCGCCGTTGAAATAGGTGCCGAAGATCAGCCGGTCGGAGCGGAACGCCGGCCCCGGCCGGTTCTCGTGCAGATTGTGCGCGCCGTAGCGGCCGCCGCGGCTGCGCTGCTGCTCGATGGGCGGCAAGGGAAAGGTGCTGATCGGCACCAGGTTGCTCTCGTCCCGCGCATCGACCACCCAGACCAGCTTGGGCCAGTCCTGGCCGCGGTCGCGCACGCATTCGTCGCTGACGATCAGCAGCTCGCGGTCGGGAAGCGGCAGCACCGTGTGGGTGAAGCCGGGAAAGGGCGGGTGCGGGTTCCAGTGCGCCACCGGCTTCGGGCGCGCCGGATCGGCGATGTCGAGGACCCAGGCGCCGCCGTCGAGATAGCCGAGATAGGCACGGTCGGGGCGCTCGGGATAGACGTTGGTGTTGTGGGCGCGGATGCCGGAGTCGAAGCGCGGATGGCGCCGCGGCGGCGGCGCGTCGTCGCCTTGGCGCGTTCCCGGATGCCACCAGCGCCCGACCTCCTTGGGCCGCGTCGGATCGGCGAGGTCGATGATGCGATAGAACTGATCGTCGCGCGGGTTGGTGGGGGTGAAATCGGCGGCGCCGCTGGCGCAATGGATGGTGCGTCCGTCGACGAACCAGAGCTGATGGACGCCGCGCGAATGCGGGCCGGAGCAGTCGAAGAAGGCGACGGACCGCGGCGCCTCGGGCGTGGCGATGTCGAGGATCTCGATCCCGGCCGGCGTCAGCCCCGGCTGCGCCGTCTGATAGGCGACCGCGAGGATGTCGCCGCAGACCTCGAGCGAGTTGGAGCGCACCTGCCGATGCGGCAGATCGGTCTGCACGACCACGCGCGGCCGGCGCGGATCGGTGACGTCGACCGCGGTGAAGTTCTTGGGCGCCGATTCATGCGCGAGCCACAAGACGCGCCTTCCGTCCCGGGCGAGCTGCAGGCTCATGCCTTCGCCGATGCCGCCGAATCCAGCGAGGCGATCCTGCGCGATCAGCTCCATGTTCGAGATTTCTGCCATGGCTCTTCCTCTCCAGAAGACGTTGCGCGAGCACCGGCGGCGCGGCCGCCTCCGCCGGTTCGGGGGTGGGACGCATCACACGGTGGTCGGATCCTGGAATTCCTGGTGCCAGATCAGGAGGCGTCGGCGCAGCGCCGCCATGCCGCGGACGACGCAGTAGCCGACCACCGCGATCTCGACGATGCCGGCAAAGACCCCCGGCGAATCCGCGAAGCGGGACGCGTTGATCATCGCCGCGCCCAGCCCCAGGCCGCCCATCAGCATCTCGGTGACGACGGTCACGATCATCGAGACGGGGAGCGCCACCTGCAGCCCGGTGAGGATCTGCGGCAAGGCGGCCGGCAGGATGATCTCCCACAGGAGATCGCGGTCGCCGGCGCCGAGGCTGCGCGCCGACCACAGGATCTCGCGTTCGACGCCCTCGGTCGCGGCCAGCGTGGCGGTGATCACCGGAAAGATCGCGTTGAACACCGCCATCGAGATCTTCGAGAAGTCGTAGAGGCCGAACCACAGCATGAAGATCGGCACGAAGGCGATCTTCGGCATGGGAAAGCCCACCGAGATGATCGGGTCGAAGAACCAGTGCACCCAGGCGTTGCGCGCCATGAGGATGCCGAGCGCGATGCCGAGCGCCGCGGCGACGAGGAATCCGACGAAGGCGCGATAGAGCGTCAGGCCGAGATTCACCGCGAGCTGGCCGGAGACGACATCGCTCCCCACGCGCTCGATCACCGCCGAAGGCGGCGGCAGCAGATAATCCGTGACCAGACCGCTGCGCGACACGGCCTCCCAGGCGATCGCCACCGCGATCAGCGACAGGCTCGCGGCGAGCCGGCGCCCTGTCCAGGAAAGCAGGCGGTCGAGCCGGACGCCCCTGAACGGCGGCGCCGGCAGGACCAGGGCGCGAGCGCGCGGCGTCGGGCGGCCGCTCACGCCCGCCATGACAGGAGCCTCCGCATCAGCAGCAGGTAGCCGCGGTCGGCGACGAAGCCGAGGAGCGACACCGTCATCACCACGGCGAACATCGCGTCATAGGCGCCGCCGTCACCCAGCGAACCGATCATATAGCCGAGGCCGCGGCGCGCCGCGATCAGCTCGGAGCTGACGAGCAGGACGAAGGAGAGCGCCAGCGCGGTGCGCACGCCGCTCAGCAGCTCCGGGAGCGTGCTCGGCAGGACGACGTCGAGGAGCGTGCGCATGCGGCTCGCTCCGAGCCCGCGCGCCGACCAGATCAGCACCTGGTCGGTGCCGCGCGCCCCGTTGAAGGCGCTCAGGGTCACGGGCAGCATGCAGCCGACGAAGATCAGCACGATCTTCGACGCGTCGCCGAAGCCCAGCCACAGCACCATGATCGGGATCAGCGCCGATTTGGGCATGGGGTAGAAGAACTGCACGACCGGATTGAGGGTGATCCGCAGCGGCTTATACCACGCCATCAGGACGCCGACGGCGCTGCCGAGCACGATGGCGAGGCCGAGCCCGCCGGCGGCGCGCATCAGCGAGGCGGCGGCGTTGCTCGCGAGATCGCCGCTCGCCGCCAGCGCGACCCAGGCGGTCGCGACCTTGTCGAGCGGCGGCAGGACGGAGGCGGCGATGAGGCCGAGCCGGCTGCACGCCTCCCAGGCCAGCGCCGCCAGGACCAGCGGCATGTAGCGGCGCAGCAGCGCGCTCACGCCGCGCCGCTCCGCTGCGCCGCGATCGCCTCGGCGCGCACCAGGTTCCAGACGTGATCCACCGTCTCGACGAAGGGACGGGTGCGGAAAAGGTCGGGATCGTCCTTGTCGAAGCGGGCCTCGACGATCTCCTTGATGCGGCCCGGACGCGCCGACATCACCGCCACCCGCCCGGCCAGGAACACGGCCTCCTGCACGTCGTGCGTGACGAAGACGACGGTCTTGCGGGTCCCTTCCCAGATGCGCAGCAGCTCGACCTGCATCAGGCTGCGGGTCTGGGCGTCGAGCGCGCCGAACGGCTCGTCCATCAGCAGGATCTGCGGATCGACGGCAAGCGTGCGCGCGATCGCCGCGCGCTGCTTCATGCCGCCCGAGAGCTGCGCGGGAAAGCTGCTCTCGAAGCCGGTAAGCCCGACGAGCGCGATGAACTCCCGCGCGCGAAGCAGCCGTCGGTCGCGCGGCATGCCCTGCTTCTCGAGGCCGTACAGCACGTTCTGCAGTACCGTCTTCCACGGGAAGAGCGCAAAATGCTGGAAGACGATGCCGCGGTCCGGGGCCGGTCCGGCGATCGGCTTGCCGGCCACGCGGATCGCTCCCTGCTGCACCGGCAGGTAGCCGCCGAGGAGATAGAGCAGCGTGCTCTTGCCGCACCCGCTCGGGCCGAGCAGCGCCACGAACTCCTGCTCGCCGATGTCGAGCGACACGTTCTCCAGCGCGCGGACCGGCCGGCCGCGCGGCGGCTGATAGGTGTGCACCACCCCGTCCACGACGATGTGCGTTCGACCGCTCACGCCGCCGCCCTTTCCCGGCCGCCCGCTACTCGCCGTCGATCCGCCGGTTGGCCTCGGTGATCAGCGAGAGATCGACGTAATGCGGATCGACCTGCACGCTTTTCGGAATGACGCCGAGCTTGGCGTCCAGATCGATGTCCTTCTGCACCGCGCCGATGTCCGGCCGCGCGTCGGGAGAGCGATAGAAGTCCCGGTCGGTGAACGCGTAGGCGAGCGACGTCTCCGGTATGTGGGTCACGGACGAGGCGATGGCCAGCGCCTCCTTGCGGTTCTTCGGCTCGAGGAACCAGCGGACGGCGCGGATGTGGTCCTCGAAGAAATCGACCAGCGCCGTCCGATGCTTCGCGATGTAGTCGGCGCGCATCGCCCACATCACCGCCTGGGTCGGGCCGACGGCGTCGCGCGCGGTGAACAGGACCCGGTATTGCGGATTGCCGATGACGCCATGAGCGAACTGCGGCAGGACGGCGATGAGATCGACCTTGCCGCCCTCGAGCATCGCCGGCATGTCGGCGAAGTTGGTCTCGACGGTGGTGAAGTCGCTGTCCGCGATGCCGTGCTTGTGGAACATCGCGCGCATCGCCGCATCGCTCGCCGAGCCGATGGCGTTGGTGGCGACGCGGCGGCCCTTCATGTCCTCGATGCCGCGGATCGGGCCATCGGCGCGCACCACATAGTACTGGGTGAAATAGCCGGGATGCCCGTCCTGGATGACGTCCGCCACCACCCGCAAATCGAGATGCGCGTTGGTGATGGCGAGCGCCAGCGAGCTCGGCGCGAAGGCGGCGACCTGGAGATCGTCGATCGCCAGGGCCTGGATCTGCGGCGTGCTGCCCTTGAAGCGGACCGCTTCCATCACGTAGCTCTTGCCGAGATGCGTGAACAGCTCGGGATGGCGCTTGCCCAGCTCCTCGATCAGCGGCGCCAGGTGCCCCGGCGCCTGCGCCCAGCCGACTTTGATGGTGATGGGATCCGCCCTGGCGACGCCCGCCATCGCCACGGCGACAAGCACTGCGACGGCCGCTGCCGCGCTCCGCTTCCAGCTCATTTCCGCCCCTGCCGATTTTGTTTTGAAGCCTGCGCTGTCGGCGATCGATCTTAGCAGAGCGGCGGCGCTTGCAAATGATGAAGTTTCTGTCAGCTTCGGCGTCGACGCGCGCCCCGGACCGATCGCGGAGCCGGGGCGCGCCCGGCGGAGAGGAGGAAGGATGTCCGCGGGCGATGGCGAAGCGGCGGCCATCCCGGCCACGCTCATCACCGGCTTCCTCGGCAGCGGCAAGACGACTCTGCTGAACCGGCTGCTGGCGCATCCCGGGATGGGCGAGACCGCGGTCATCGTCAACGAGTTCGGCGAGATCGGCCTCGATCATCTGCTCATCGAGACGGCGTTCGAGGACGCCGTGCTGATGAAGAGCGGCTGCATCTGCTGCACCATCCGGGGCGATCTCGTCGACACCTTGGCGAGCCTCCATCAGCGTCGCAGCCGCGGCGAGATCACGCGTTATCGCCGGGTCGCGATCGAAACCACCGGGCTCGCCGATCCCGCGCCGATCCTGCATCTGCTCATGAGCGAGCCGGTGCTGGTGCGGCACCACCGGCTGGACGGCGTCATCACCACGGTCGATGCGGTCAATGGCGACGGCCAGCTCGACGACCACTATGAGGCGGCGAAGCAGGTGGCGCTCGCCGACCGCCTGGTGGTGACCAAGACCGACATCGCGCCGCCCGACGCCGTCGCCGCCCTCGCCGGGAGATTGCGGGCGCTCAACGCCGCCGCGCCCATCCTTCCCGTCGTCGCCGGCCAGGTGGCGCCCGAGGCGCTGTTCGCTCCGGCCGCCTCGCCGGGAGCCGAGATCGATCGCTGGCTGCGGACGAGCCCGAGCCACGATCACGCCCATCGACAGGGCGGCGCGGAGCACGACCACGATCACGACCGGCACCATGGCATAGCGACCTTCTGTCTCGTCCACGACTCTCCCGTGCCCTGGCCGGCGCTCAAGGCCTGGCTCGAGGCGCTGACCTCGCTGCGGGGCGCGGACTTCCTGCGCATGAAGGGCATTGTCAATGTTGCCGGACGCGACGGGCCGGTGGTGATCCATGGCGTCCAGCACGTCTTCCATCCGCCGCGTCAGCTCGCGCGCTGGCCGGACGAAGACCGGCGCACGCGGGTGGTGTTCATCACGCGCAACATCGGCGCCGCCGCTGTCGAAGCATCCTTCGCCCACGCGCTGCGCTCCGCCTGACGGTCGCGCGGACGGGATCGACCCGGGCCGCGCTCAGCGCGGTAGCGGCGCGGCGTGCGGCAGGGGCGAGCGCAGCCACCGGCGCCCGACGGCGAGCTGCGCCGCCACCGCCAGGGCGCCGTCGATCAACAGGGCCTCGCGGATGCCGAGCAGGTTCACGGCGAGGCCGGTCACGAGGCTGCCGACCGATACGCCGCCGCGCAACGCGAGCATGTAGAGGCTCACCGTGCGGCCGCGCAGCGCCGGCGACGCGGTGGCCTGCAGCAGCGCGTTCGCCGAGGTGTTGCTGACGCTCATGGCAAGGCCGGCCAACACCAGCAGCGCGGCGAGCCCCCACAGCCAGGGGTCGAGCGCCGCCAGCACCAGCACCAGCCCGTAGCCGGCGGCGAACCTCGAGCTGAGGCGGCGTCGGTCGCGGCCGGGATCGACGCCGAGGAGCGCCATCGCACCGAGCAACCCGCCGGCGCCGAAGGCGCCGACGGCGAGGCCGAAATCGCCGACATCGCCGTGCAGCGCCTGCTTCACCAGCACCGGGCAGAAGACGATGATCGGCCCGCACAAAGTGCTGGTCAGCAGCACCGTGAGCAAGGCGCCGCGCAGATGCGGCGCACGCGCGATGTCGCCGAGGCCGGCGAAGAGATGGCCGCCATCGCCCGGCACGCCCGCCGCCGCCGGCGACCGCCCGCGCGGCAGGATCCACAGCGCGACCCAGATGAAGGGCAGGTAGGAGGCCGCGTTCAGCGCGAAGCAGCCGACCGCGCCCAGGCTCGCCATCAGGATGCCGGCGAGCGCCGGCCCCAGGATGCGCGACAGGTTGAACTGGGTGGCGTTGAGCGCCAGCGCCGCGGCGATCTGGCGGCGCTCGACGATCGACGGCACGATCGACTGGAAGGAGGGCATCGACAGCGCGTCGGTGATGCCGACGACCAGCGACAGCGCGATCACCATCCAGGGGCGCACCGCGCCGGCGACCAGCAGAGCGACCAGAAGGGTCGGGCACAGCATCTGGATCGACTGGCAGGTGGCAATGACGCGGCGGCGGTCGCTGCGGTCGGCCAAGGCCCCGCCCAGCAGCGTCAGCATCCAGACCGGCGCCGCCATGGCGAAGGAATCGAGCCCGATCAGGAAGGACGAGGCGCCGAGGCTGAGCAGCAGCCAGGGCTCGGCGACCTGCTGCGCCCAGGTGCCGAGATTGGACAGCAGGCTGGCGAAGCAGAAGGTGCCGAAGCGCCGCGTGCGCAACAGGCGCAGCGAGTCGGCAAAGGAAGTCCGGTGCGCCAGGAACCAGCCGGCGACGGTGTTCCGCCACATGGCCCGAACGCGCGGACGGGCGGGCGGCGGCCGGTCAGCGCAAGGAATTGATGTAGCGGACGAGCTCCTGCAGCTCCTGCCGATCGAGCGTGATCGGCGACATCTGGTGCCCGCTGCGCAGCGTCGCCGCCAATCGATCTTCGGTCAGCGGGCCGGATTGCGCGAGCTTGAAGAAGGAGGGGGCCGTGGTGGTTCCGGTCAGATGGCAGGCGATGCAATTGCGCTCGGCGATCTCCCAGCCCGGCTTCAGCTGCGGATCCGTCACTTGCGGGCACGAGGGAGCGGCGTGGGCGAGCTGCCAGGCTTCGCAAGTGCGCATCTCCGTGTCGAACAGGTAGTCGGCGACGTTGAGGTCCCGGCGCTGCGGAAACTCCTTGTCTTTGGGATCGTTGATCAGGGCGTGGAGCTTTTCGGCGTCGGCGGCGCCGATGTTGGTCAAGGTGAAGCTGTCCTTGGCAAGGCCGAACTGCGCCTTCAGATAGCGGTAATCGGCGTCGGTGAGCCCGGCGGCCGCGGCGAGGGCCGGCGTCACCAGCAGCAGGGCGAGAACGACCAGGGCGGCGTGCCCGCGCCTCGCGGCCGCCTTCCGGCGCCCGGCGAGGGAAAGACGGCGTGCAAAAGGCGCCAGCATCGACATCACGGTTTCCTCCAGCTTGGATCGGGATCGAACGTCGTCATGTGCCGCGCGAGCGTCGCCGTTCGCGGACCGAGGTTCTTCTCGTAGACGACGCCATCCTGGTTGACGATGAAGGTCATGACCCCCGACGCGCCATATTGGGCCGGGAACGCCACCAGCGCGAAGCCGCCGATCATGTGGCCATGGGCTACGAAGTCATGCGCACCGCCGGCGGCGTTCTTCCCCTGCCGCGTGAGAATCTTGTAGTAGTAGCCTTGATAGGGCGCATGCTTGCCGCGACCGCCATAGCCTGCGGCGCGCGCCTGGGCAACCAGCGGCCCGAGCGGGCTCGGCTCCTCGCCCGGCTTGGCCGGCCAGTAGAGCCCGTCATGCTTGCCCGGTCCGCTGACGAATTTCTGCGCATATTCGCGCAGCCCGTCGCCGTTCCGGTCCTTGGTGGCGTAGTCGCGCTGCGCATCGACATAGGCGCGGCACACTTCGATGGCGTTGAGCTCGTTGCGGCCGATGCGCCGCGCCAGAATCTCGCGAGCGCCCGCCGCGGTATCGAAGCGCCAGAGCGTGCCCGTTTTGACCATCGGGATCGGAAAGGGCCATTGCTCGTCGCCGATGAGGAGGACGGCCTTGTCCGCGCCCTGGCGCTCGATGCTGTGCTTCTTGCCGTAGGCCGCGACGAAGCGGCTGCGCCCCTGCCGATCCGCCACCGGGTCGCCGGAGATCACCAGCTTCTTCCCCTGCCGCCCCAGGATCTCCAGCAACGAAGCGGCGCGGCCGCTGCGCGCGGCGGCGACGATGGCGTCGACCGCGCGCTCGGGCGAGTCGAAGGTCTGTTGCCGCGAGCGGGCGGCAGCGGCGGGCGGCGCCGGCAGCGTGGCGGCGATGCCGAAGGCGAGGACGAGACTGCCCAAGGTCTGGACGATCCGGCGACGATTCATAGCGGCCATTGTAGCGCCCCGCGCGCCGGGCGCAGCCCCGCGCCGCTCTCAGCGTCCATGATAACCACCGCCGCCGCGAGGCGCGGCGCTCGGCGCG
>JASHTP010000278.1 GCA_030040495.1 Alphaproteobacteria bacterium | reverse complement strand
GAGGAGGCGGGCACGCGCAACACCTCCGCGGTGGGCCAGGTGCTGCTCTACGACAAGCGCGACAACCGCCTCGATCCCACCTCCGGCTATTTCGCCCAGCTCGCCACCGACCTCGCCGGGCTCGGCGGCGACGTGCGCTACATCCGCAACGTCGTCAGCGGCGGCTACTTCTACCCGCTCGCGCCCTACTACGTGCTGACCCTCAGCGGCGAAGGCGGCTTCATCCACGGCATCGACGACACCGTGCGCATCGAGGATCGCTTCTTCGTCGGCGGCGACAATCTGCGCGGCTTCAAGGTCGGCGGCATCGGTCCGCGCGACGTCAGCACCAACGATGCGCTCGGCGGCAACATCTACTATACCGGCACAGTATCGATGTCCTACCCGCTCGGCCTGCCGCAGGAGCTCGGCATCACCGGCCGCGTGTTCAGCGATGTCGGCAGCCTCTTCGACGTCAACGAGCAGGGCCCCAACATTGCCGACACGCATTTCGTGCGCGTCTCGATCGGCACCGGCATCTCATGGAAATCGCCGCTCGGGCCGATCCGGCTCGATGTCGCCGCGCCGGTGCGGCGCGAGTCATACGACAAGAGTCAATTCTTCCGCGTCAGCTTCGGCACGAGGTTCTGATGATCGCATGCTTCCGGCGCCGGGCGATCGGCGCGCTGGTCCTGATCGTCGCCGTCATGGCGCCGACGATGTCCGTCGATGCCCAGCAGCCGTCGCCGGCGCTGCCGGCGCCGGTGGTCCTCATCGTCGACATGGCGCAGATCCTGCAGCAGGCCAAGGCGGCGAAGCAGGTCCAGGCCGAGCTCAATCAGCAATACAGCATCTATTCCAAGGAGGTGGCGCAGCAGGAGGACGAGCTGCAGAAGGGCAGCACCGAGCTGGAGCGGCAGCGAACGGTCATGGCGCCGGACGCCTACAACATGCGCGCTCGCGAGCTGCAGCAGCGGTACGACCAGCTCGGCAAATCGGTTCAGGCCAAGCGCCAGGCGCTGCAGCAGAGCCTCAACGAGGCGATGGGCAAGGTTAGGAACGCCGCGCTCGAAGTGGTGGCCGACATTGTCAAGGAGCGCCGGGCGAACCTCGTGCTCGAAAAGCAGGCGGTGGTGTACGAGCCGGAAGGAATGGACGTCACCGTCGACGCCATCCAGCGCCTCGACAAGAAGCTGCCTTCGGTGCCGGTCAACCTGCCGAAGCTCGATGATGGCGGCCTGAAGCCGCCGCCGCCGGCCAAGTAGCCGGGAGCGGGCGCCATGGCGGACCCGCGCTTCTTCAGCGTTGCCGGTCCCTTCAGCGTGGGCGAGATCGCGCGCCGTACCGGCGCCGCGATCGGCGGAGCCGGCAATGTCGAGCTGCTGCTGCGCGACGTGGCGGCGCTCGAGGCGGCCGGCTCGGCGGAGCTGAGCTTCCTCGATAACCGCAAGTACCTCGACGAGTTCCGTCGCACCGGCGCCGGCGCTGTCTTCGTCCAACCGGCGCTGGCCGCGGCCGCGCCCGTGGGGGCGACGCTGCTGCTCACCGAGCAGCCGTACCGCGCCTACGCCGTCGCCGCCCAGGCCTTCTACCCGGAGCCGCCGCCGTCGCCCGGCATCGCCGCCGGCGCTTCGATCGACCCCACAGCGCGTATCGGCGAGGGAACGGCGGTCGAGGCCCACGCGGTGATCGGCCCCGGCGTCGAGATCGGCCAGCGCTGCCTCATCGGCGCCAACAGCGTCATCGCAGCCGGTACGGTGCTCGGCGACGATGTCCGCGTCGGCGCGAATGTCAGCATTAGCCATGCCCTGATCGGCGCGCGGGTGCGGCTTTATCCCGGCGTACGCATCGGCCAGGACGGGTTCGGCTTCGCCCTCGATTCCCGGGGCTACGTCAAGGTGCCGCAGCTCGGCCGCGTCGTCATCGGCGACGATGTCGAGATCGGCGCCAATTCCACCATCGATCGCGGCGCCGGCCCTGACACGGTGATCGGCGCCGGCACGATGATTGATAATCTGGTGCAAATCGGGCACAACGTGCAGATCGGACGCGGCTGCGTGCTGGTCGCCCAGGTCGGGATCTCCGGCAGCACGCGGCTCGGCGACCACGTGATGATCGGCGGCCAGGGCGGGTTGATCGGCCACCTCACCATCGGCAGCGGCGCCCGCATCGGCGCGCAGGCGGGCATCATGCGCGACGTGGCGCCGGGCGAGACGGTGCTGGGCTCCCCGGGCCTCCCGATCAAAGAATTCTTCCGCCAGGTCGCGGCCCTGCAGCGGCTGGCGCGGAAGAAGGACGGCTAGGGGCATGGATCGGACGCAGCCGAACGTCATCGCCGAGATCGACATCCAGCGGATCATGCAGATGATCCCGCACCGTCACCCCTTCCTGCTGATCGACCGGGTGGTGGACGTGGTCGTCGGCGAGAGCGCCGTCGGCATCAAGAACGTGTCGATCAACGAAAGCTATTTCCAGGGGCATTTCCCGCAGCACCCGGTGATGCCCGGCGTGCTGATGATCGAGGCGATGGCGCAGACCGCCGCGGTGCTGGTGGTGCAAACGCTGGGCCCGGACTCCGAAGGCAAGCTGGTCTATTTCATGAGCGTCGACAGTGCGCGATTCCGCCATCCCGTCTTCCCCGGCGACCAGCTCCAGGTGAAGGTGGTGCGCAAGCAGAACCGCGGCAGCGTGTGGAAATTCGACGGCAGTGCCGTCGTCGCCGGCAAGGTCATGGCCGAGGCGACCTTTGCCGCCATGATCCGGGACCGTTGAGCCGGTGCCGCAGATCCATCCGACCGCCATCATCGAATCCGGCGCCGAGATCGCCGCGAGCGCGAGCATCGGCCCCTATTGCCATGTCGGCGCCCGGGTCGTGCTGGGCGAGGGGGTCGAGTTGCTGTCGCATGTCGTCGTCGCCGGCCGCACCAGCGTCGGCGAAGGCACGCGCATCTTTCCCTTCGCCTCGATCGGCCAGCCGCCGCAGGATCTCAAATATGCCGGCGAGGATTCCTCGCTGATCATCGGCAAACACAACATCATTCGCGAATACGTCACCATGAACCCCGGCACGGCTGGCGGCGGCATGGCGACCCGCATCGGCGATCACTGCCTCTTCATGGCCAACGCCCATGTCGGCCATGACTGCCAGCTCGGCGACCACATCATCATGGCCAATAGCGTGCCGCTGGCCGGCCACGTCGTGGTCGGCGACCACGCCGCTTTCGGCGGCCTCGCGGCGGTGCATCAATTCGTCCGCATCGGCATGCACGCCTATGTCGGCGGCCTCACCGGCGTTGAGCGCGATGTCATCCCCTATGGGCTGGTGATGGGCGACCGCGCGCGGCTCAGCGGACTGAACATGGTCGGGCTGCAGCGCCGCGGCTTCTCGCGCGACGACATTCAGGCGCTGCGCGCCGCGTACCAGATGCTGTTCGAGAACGGCGGTGGCACGCTGGCCGAACGCGTCGATGCCGTGGCGGCGCGCTACGGCCAGGTCAAGCCGGTGCGCGACATTGTCGCCTTCATGCGCGCCGACAACGCCCGCGGGTTCGTCCAGCCCAAGAGCAATGGCGCTTAAGCTCGGCATTCTCGCCGGCTCGGGCGAGCTGCCGCTGCGCCTCGTCGAGGCTTGCCGCGCCGCCGGCCGGCCCTTCTTCGTCCTCGCTTTCGAAGGCCAGGCCGATCCCGCCGTCGCCGTCGGCGCGCCCCATGCCTGGGTCAGGATCGGCGCCGCCGGCGAGGGCTTGCGCATCCTGCGGCAGAACGGCGTGGCCGAGCTGGTCATGGCGGGCGGTGTCAAGCGGCCCTCGGTGCTGCAGCTCCGGCCGGATTGGCGCACCGCCAAGTTCTTCGCCCGCATCGGCTACCGGGCGCTCGGCGATGACAGTTTGATGAAGGCGGTGATCCGGGAGCTCGAAGAGGTCGAAGGCTTCCGCGTCGTCGGTCTCGACAGCATCCTGTCGGGCTCGTTGGCGCCGCAGGGCGCGCTCGGCCGCCATGCGCCCGACGAGCAGGCGCGGCACGACATCGCCCAAGGCTTCCGCGTCGTGCGCGCCCTGGGCGCGCTCGATATCGGCCAGGCGGTGGTGGTGCAGCAGGGGCTGGTGCTGGGCGTCGAGGCGATCGAAGGCACCGACGCGTTGATCGAGCGCTGCGGCGCGCTGCGCCGCGAAGGGCCGGGCGGCGTGCTGGTCAAGGGCACTAAGCCCGGGCAGGAGCGGCGCGTCGATCTTCCCACCATCGGTCCCCGTACCTTGGCCGGCGCCGCCAAGGCCGGCCTCCGCGGCATCGCGGTCGAGGCCGGCTCCACCATCCTCGTCGACCGCGCCGATCTCGTTGCCGCCGCCGATCGCGCTGGGCTCTTCATCGTCGGCGTTGCGCCGTCATGAGCGCCGAGGCGCCGCTCATCTACCTCATCGCCGGCGAACCTTCGGGCGACGCGCTCGGCGGCCGGCTGATGGCGGCGCTCAAGGAGCGCAGCGGCGGCGCCGTCCGCTTCGCCGGCATCGGCGGCGAGCGCATGGCGGAGCAGGGGCTCGACAGCCTGGTGCCGTTGCACGAACTCGCGGTCATGGGCGTCGCCGAGGTGCTGCCGCGGGCGCGCCTCATCCTGCGCCGGGTCAAGGAGACGGTGGCCGAGATCCGCCGCCTCAGGCCGCGCGCCGTCGTCACCATCGACAGTTCCGGCTTCACCTGGCGCGTGGCGCAACGGCTGCGCGCGGCGGGCGAGCGCGACCTGCCGCTCATCCATTACGTCGCGCCGATGGTCTGGGCCTGGCGCGGCGGGCGGGCGCGGCGCATGGCGCGCTGGTACGACCATCTCATGGTGCTGCTGCCCTTCGAGCCGCCCTATTTCGCCAAGGTCGGGCTCGCCTGCACCTATGTCGGCCATCCCGTGGTCGAGAGCGGCGCCGATCGCGGCGACGGTCCGGGCTTCCGCCGCCGCCACGGCATTGCGCCCGAGGCGCCGCTGCTGGCGGTGCTGCCGGGGAGTCGGCGCGGCGAGGTCGGCCGCCTGCTGGCGCCCTTCGCCGGCGCTGTCGCCTTGTTGGCGGCGCGCTATCCCGGGCTCAGGGTCGTCGTGCCGACGACGGAGACGGTGGCCGACCGGGTGGCGGAGGCGATCAGGGGCTGGGCGGCGCCGGCTCTGCTGGTCAGGGGCGAGGGCGAGAAATACGACGCCTTCGCCGCCAGCGACGCGGCGCTCGCCGCTTCCGGCACGGTCGCGCTCGAGCTTGCCATGGCCGGCGTGCCGGCGGTGGTCGCTTATCGCCTCAACCCATTGACCCACTCGCTGGTGCGGCGCATGGTCAAGGTCGGCCATGTTCACCTGCTCAACCTCATCCTGGGGCGCGACGTCGTGCCGGAGCTGATTCAGCAGGACTGCACGCCCGAACGGCTTGCCGGCGCGGTCGACGCGCTCATCGCCGACAAGGCGCGGAGCCGGGCGCAGATCGCCGACTGCCGCGAGGCGCTGAAGCGGCTCGGGCTGGGCGAGCTCAGCCCGAGCCGGCGCGCCGCCGATGTCGTGCTGTCGCTGATCACCGCGCCGCGCGGCGGCGCCGAACGCAGCCTGAGACCGAACTCGGGAAATTCGAGAGGAGGCATCCGATGACCGCCGCAACCGCCAGCAAGCCCGCCGCCCCCGTCATCGGCAAGGGCCGCATGCTGCACACCATGCTCCGCGTCTTCGACCTCGACAAATCGGTCGATTTCTATTCTCGGCTGCTCGGCATGCAGGTGCTGCGCCGGCGCGAGGTGCCCGAGGGCCGCTACACCCTCGCCTTCGTCGGCTACGGCCCGGAAGAGAGCAGCACGGTGATCGAGCTCACCTACAACTGGGATCAGAAGGAGCCCTACGCCCTCGGCAGCGCCTTCGGCCATCTCGCCGTCGGCGTCGCCGATGTCTACGCCACCTGCGAGAAGCTGGGCAAGGAGGGCGTCAAGATCACGCGCCCGGCCGGGCCGGTGAAGTTCGGCACCACCGTGATCGCCTTCATCGAGGATCCCGACGGCTACAAGATCGAGCTGATCCAACGTGAGTAGCCGGAACGCCGCGCCGCGCCTCGAGCTCGCTCTCGAGGAGCGCGGCGCGGCCGGCCGCGTCGCCCGGCTCACCGTCGACCATCCCGGCAAGCTCAACATCCTCAACCGCGCGCTGATGGAGGAGCTCGGCGACAAGGTCGAGCAGCTCGCCGCCGACGACGGCTTGCGCGCGCTGGTGCTGACCGGTGCCGGCGAGCGCGCCTTCATCGGCGGCGCCGACATCCGCGACATGGCGGTGCTCGACCGCGACGGCGCCGCCCCGTTCATCACCGCGCTGCACCGCGCCTGCGACGCCTTGCGCCGCCTGCCGGTGCCGGTGATCGCCCGCATCCATGGCTATGCGCTCGGCGCCGGGCTCGAGGTGGCGGCGGCGTGCGACCTGCGCATCGCCAGCGAGCATGCGCGCTTCGGCATGCCCGAGGTCAAGGTCGGCATTCCCTCGGTGATCGAGGCGGCGCTGCTGCCGAGCCTCATCGGCTGGGGCCGCACGCGCCGGCTGCTGCTGACGGCCGAGACCATCGACGCGCGCGAGGCCGAGCGCTGGGGCCTCGTGCAATGGTGCGTCCCCGCGGCGCAGCTCGACGCCGCCGTGGACGAGCTGCTCGACGCCCTCTTCGCCTGCGGACCGGCGGCGATCCGCCTGCAGAAGCGCCTCATCCGCGAGTGGGAGGAGCTGCCGATGTCACAGGCGATCGAGCGCGGCATCGCCTGCTTCGCCGAGGCCTTCGCCGGCGACGAGCCGCAGCGCAAGATGGGCGCCTTCCTCGCCCAGGCCGCAGCGCGCCGCAAGGCGCGCCACCGCTCCTAGCCAGGGGACCCCTGCCGATGCGCCCGCTGAGCTTCGCCCTTGCCGGCTCCGGCCTCACCCGGCCCCTCAAGGAAGGCCATGTCGAGAGCGGCTATGCGCTCGACTTCGTGCCGGTGGAACAGATCGTGCCGCTGATGCGGCGCATGGTGCGCGCGCTCGATTTCGACATCTGCGAGATGGCGTTCACGACCTATCTCTGCGCCCGGGCGGCGGGGAAGCCGATCACGGCGATCCCGGTCTTCGTCACGCGCAACTTCCACCATCGGGCGATGTTCCGGTCGGTCAGGGCCGGCCTGGCCTCGCCCAAGGATCTCGAGACCCGTACCGTCGCGGTCAATCGCGGCTATACCGTCACCACCGGCCTCTGGGCGCGCGGCATCCTCGCCAGCGAATACGGCGTCGATCTGCGCAAAGTCACCTGGGCGCCGACCGACGATGAGCATGTGCAGGAATACCAGGCGCCAGCCAACGTCACCTACAAGTTCCGCGGCCGGCCGATCGCGGAGCTGTTGCTTTCCGGCGAAGCGGTCGCCGCCGTCGGCGACGTCCGCAGCGCCGCGGCGGAGATCACGCCGCTCATTCCCGACGCGCGCGAGGCGGGCTTCGCCTGGTATCGGAGGACCGGCATCTATCCCATCAACCACACGGTGGTGGTAAAGGACGCGGTGCTGGAGGCCGAGCCCGGCCTCGCCAAGGCTCTGCTCGCCGCCTTTGCCGCGGCCAAGGCGGAGTATCTCGCCCGGCTCGACCGCGAAGACGGGCTGACGCCGGCCGACGAAAGCGTGCGCCAGCTGCGCGCCGTGGTGGGCGATCCCTTCCCGTTCGGCGTCGCGGCCAACCGGCCGGCGCTCGAAGCGGTGGTGCGCTTTGCCGTCGAACAGCAGGTGATCCCCGCCGCGCTTCGCCCCGAGCAGCTCTTCGCCCGCAGTGCGCTGGAGCCGGAGTAAGGGCGCGAGGGCGGCGAAGCGGCTCGCTGCAGCCAGCGAAACGCCCGCTATGCCTTCAGCCGGCTGAACACCTTGCGCGCATTGCCGGCGAAGATCTTGGCGCGGTCCGCGGCGCCGAGCCCCGGTGCCGCTTCGATGTAGCGCTTGGTGTCGTCGAAGGGATGCCCGGTCTCGGGGTCGATGCCGCGCACCGCACCGACCATCTCCGAGGCAAAGAGGATGTTCTCGACCGGGATCACCTTGGCGAGCAGGTCGATGCCGGCCTGGTGGTAGACGCAGGTATCGAAATAGACGTTGTTGAGCAGCAGCTCCCGGAGCGGCGGCCGCTTCATGTCCTGCGCCAGCCCGCGATAGCGGCCCCAATGATAGGGCACGGCGCCGCCGCCATGCGGGATGATGAATTTGAGCGTCGGAAAATCCTTGAACAGGTCCGAGGTCAGGAACTGCATGAAGGCGGTGGTGTCGCCGTTGATGTAGTGCGCCCCGGTGAAATGGAAGGCGGGGTTGCAGGAGGCGCTGACATGCACCATCGCCGGCACGTCGAGCTCGGCCATCTTCTCATAGAGCGGATACCACCAGCGATCGGTGAGCGGCGGGTCGGTCCAGTAGCCGCCGGACGGGTCGGGATTGAGGTTGCAGCCGATGAAGCCCAGCTCGTTGACGCAGCGCTCGAGCTCGCGAATGCAGTTCTTCGGCGCCACGCCCGGCGATTGCGGCAGCTGGCAGACGCCGACGAAATTGCCGGGATAGAGCGTGCAGGCGCGGTGGACGAGATCGTTGCAATGCTCCGACCAATGCTGGCTGGTGGTGGCGTCGCCGATGTGATGCGCCATGCCGGCGGCGCGCGGCGAGAAGATGGTGAGGTCGGTGCCGCGCTCGCGCTGCAGCTTCAACTGCGCGCCTTCGAGGCTCGCGCGGATCTCGTCATCGGTGATGCCGAGAGAACCCTTGGGCAGGGCCGGGGCTTGGTCCTGGAGCGCGGCGATCTGGCGCTGGCGCCACGCCTCCAGCTGCTTCGGCGCGGTGGTGTAATGCCCGTGGCAATCGATGATCATGCCGCCCTCGCTCGGCTGAAACGGAAGGCATCAATGCTACGAAGCCGGCAGCGCGCCGTCCACGCCTTTGCTAGCATGATGCGCCGAACCCGCAGGAGGAGAGAGCCCCATGGCCGAGCTGCCCCGTCTCAACGGCATCATCCGCGCGCTGGAACAGGGCCTGCCCGCGCTGACCGCCTTCGCGCCCGCCGAGATCGAGGCGGCGCTCGCCATGAGCACCGCCAAGTATGACGGCATCGTCTTCGAGATGGAGCACAACCCCTGGGACGTCGGCGCCCTGCGCCATTCCCTGCAATACCTGCTGAACCGGCGCCAGATCGCGCAATCGGCCTCGCTGGCGCCTTCGGTGACGCCGCTGGTGCGCATTCCGGCCAATGGCGAGGAGAAGAACCAGTGGCTCGCCAAGCAGGCGCTCGATCTCGGCGCCTACGGCATCGTCTGGCCGCATGTCAGCACCGTCGACCAAGCCCTGAATGCGGTCGCCGCCTGCCGCTATCCGCGGCTCAAGACGGCGCCGCTCCCCGAGCCCGCGGGATTGCGCGGCGACGGCCCGACGGCGGCGGCGCGCTATTGGGGGCTGACGCAGCCGGAATATTACGCCAAGGCCGATGTCTGGCCGCTCAACCCGCAGGGCGAGATCCTGGTCGTCCTGATGATCGAGGATGTGGCGGGGATCGCCAACCTCAGGGACATGCTGCGCAACGTGCCGGGGATCGGCGTCATCCTCATCGGCGAAGGCGACCTCAGCCAGGAGCTGGGCCATCCCCGGCAATACGAGCATCCGGCGGTCCTCGAGGCGATGGCCGAGGTGGTCAGGACCTGCCGCGAGCACCAGGTCGCGGTTGGCCACCCGCATGTCGACGCCAGCAACGCCGAGCGCATCCTCGGCGAAGGCTATCGCTTCCTCATGGCCGCGCCGACGCGCAGCTACGCCGGGCTCGAGAAGGCGCGGGCGCTGGCGGGACGGAACTGAGCGTGGTCAGGCGACGACCGCCCACACCGCCGCGGCAAGAAGCGCGGCGCTGGCCGCGAGCGACAGCACGCCGCTGATCGTCCAGGCGCGGCGATTGTCGTTGGCGGGACGGGGCAGGCGCGCGGGCCAGAGCAGGCTCGCGACGTAGCGGCGCGTTGGCGGGCCGTCGTCCGCCCGGCCGATGCGGCCGGGGCTAGCCACGCTTCGCCAGCGGCACGTAGTGCCGCATCGTCTGGCCGGTGTAGAGCTGGCGCGGCCGGCCGATCTTGGCGTTGGGGTCCTCGATCATCTCGTTCCACTGCGCCACCCAGCCGACGGTGCGCGCGATGGCGAAGAGCACGGTGAACATCGAGGTCGGGAAGCCCATGGCACGCAGGATGATGCCGGAATAGAAATCGACGTTGGGATAGAGCTTCTTCTCGACGAAATACTCGTCATGCAGAGCGATGCGCTCGAGCTCCATGGCGAGGTCGAGGAGCGGCTCGTCGCGAACGCCGAGCTCGTCGAGCACGGCGTGGCAGCTCTTGCGCAGCACCGCCGCGCGCGGATCGTAGTTCTTGTAGACGCGATGGCCGAAGCCCATGAGGCGGAAATTGTCGTTCTTGTCCTTGGCGCGCTTGACGAACTCCGGCACGCGCTTCCTGTCGCCGATCTCCATCAGCATCTTGAGCACGGCCTCGTTGGCGCCGCCATGCGACGGGCCCCACAGCGAGGCGATGCCGGCGGCGATGCAGGCGAAGGGATTGGCGCCGGAGGAGCCGGCGAGCCGCACGGTCGAGGTCGAGGCGTTCTGCTCGTGGTCGGCGTGCAGGATGAAGATCAGGTCCATCGCCCGCGCCAGCACCGGGTTCACCTTGTAGTCCTCGGCCGGCACGGCGAACATCATGTGGAGGAAGTTCTCGGCATATTTCAGCGCGTTCTTCGGATACATGAAGGGCTGGCCGACCGAGTACTTGTACGCCATGGCCGCAATCGTCGGCATCTTGGCGATGAGACGGTGGCTGGCGATGACGCGCTGCTGCGGATCGGTGATGTCGGTGCTGTCGTGGTAGAAGGCCGAGAGCGCGCCGACCACGCCGCACATCACCGCCATCGGGTGGGCGTCGCGGCGGAAGCCGCGGAAGAAGCTGATGAGCTGCTCGTGCACCATGGTGTGCATGGTGATGTCGCGCTCGAATTTCTTCTTCGTCGCCGCGGTCGGCAGCTCGCCGTTGAGCAGGAGGTAGCAGACTTCCATGAAGTCGCTGTGCTCGGCCAGCTCCTCGATCGGATAGCCGCGATAGAACAGCTCGCCCTTGTCGCCGTCGATATAGGTGATCTTGGACTCGCAGCTGCCGGTGGCGGTGAAGCCGGGATCGAAGGTGAAGTGGCCGAGATCGGAATAGAGCCGGCGGATGTCCACCACCTTGGGGCCGAGGGTCCCGGACAGCATCGGCAGCTCGACCGACGCGCCGGTCGCATTGTCGGTGATCGTGCAGCTCTCGCGCGGGCCCTTGTTGTGCTCCTTGCCGGAGGGTGCCTTTGCTTCGGCGGCGGGCGTCTTGGTGTCCATCGGCTTCGATCCCTGACTGACGCTGTTGCGGCGCAGCATAGGCCGCCGCCACGGTTTAATCAAACGCTCACATGGCCAGGTGCCGCGTCGGCCAGGCGGGCGAGCGTCTCCTCGCGGCCAAGTACCTCCATGACCTCGAAAATCGGCGGCGAAGCGGGGCTGCCGACGAGCGCCGCCCGGAGCGGCTGGGCGACCGCGCCGAGCTTCAGCCCGCGGCCGTCGGCGAAGCCGCGGACGGCATCCTCGAGCGAAGCCGCTCGCCACTCGGCCCGGGCGAGCGACGGGGCGAGCTCGCCGAGGAGCCGGGGCGCGTCGCCGGCGAGCAGCGCGCGCGCCCTGTCGTCGATCGGGATCGGCCGCTTTTCGACATAGAAGCGCGCCTTGTCGGCGAGCTCGGCCAGGGTCTTGGCGCGCGGCTTCAATCCCGGCATGGCGGCGAAGAGCCGGGCACGCGCCGCGTCGTCGAGCGCGTGGCCCAGCGTCCGCTCGAGCTGTGGCGCCACCAGCGCCACCAGCCTTCCATCGTCGGCGACGCGGATGTAATGGCCGTTGAGGCTGTCGAGCTTGGCGAAGTCGAAGCGCGCCGCGGCGCGGCCGACCGCGTCGATGTCGAACCATCGGATCGCCTGCTCAGTGGCGATGATCTCGTCATCGCCGTGGCTCCAGCCGAGGCGCAGCAGATAGTTCCTGAGCGCCTCGGGCAGATAGCCCATCTCGCGATAGGCGTCGACGCCGAGCGCGCCGTGGCGCTTCGACAGCTTGGCGCCGTCGGGCCCGTGGATCAGCGGCACATGCGCGAACTCCGGCACCGACCAGCCCAGCGCGCGGTAGATCTGCGTCTGGCGGAAAGCGTTGTTGAGGTGGTCGTCGCCGCGGATGACGTGGCTGATGCCCATGTCGTGGTCGTCGACCACGACGGAGAGATTGTAGGTCGGCGTGCCGTCGGAACGCAGGATGATGAGATCGTCGAGCTGGGTGTTGGCGACGGTGACGGCGCCCTGCACATGGTCGTGGATCACCGTCTCGCCGCTGCGCGGCGCCTTGAGGCGGATGGCGGGCTTGACCCCCGGCGGCGCCTCCTTGGTGTCGCGGTCGCGCCAGGT
>JASHTP010000277.1 GCA_030040495.1 Alphaproteobacteria bacterium | reverse complement strand
CCGGCGCAGCGTCTCCTTGCGCAAGGCGAGGCCGATGCCGGGCTGCAGCTCGTGGCGCACCAGCGGCAGATAGGCGTCGAAGACGTCCTCGGCGCCCTCCGCGTCGCCCCGGGCGAAGCGGCGGCAGACCTCGACCAGCATCTCGGGGAAGGCGAAGCCGGTCATGGCGCCGTCGGCGCCGCGCGCCAGCTCCTGCGGCAGATGGATGCCGCCATTGCCGACGAGGATGCTGATGCGGCGGTTGCGCTCCTGGTCGGCGGCGCGCACGCGCGAAAGCTTGCGCAGCCCCGGCGATTCCTCGTGCTTCAGCATCTTGAGGCTCGGGAAATCGGCAAAGCAGCGGTTGATCAGGCCGGGCGACATGAAGACCTGGGTGAGCTGCGGATAGTCCTGCAGCACCACCGGGATGTCGGGCCCGAGCTCCTGCACCGCGCTCTCGACATAGGCGTAGATCTGCTCCTCGGTCTTGAGGCCGGAGAGCGGCGCCACCATGACGCCGGCGGCGCCCCGGTCCATGCTGCGGCGGGCGAAATCGCCGAGCAGCGTCAAGCCGGGGCTGCTGACGCCGACGATGACCGGCACGCGGCCGGCGACGCGCGCGAGGCAGCGCGCGACGAATTCGTCGGATTCTTCGTTCGAGAGCTTCGGCGCCTCGCCGAAGACGCCGAGGATGGTCATGCCGTCGACGCCGCAGTCGAGGTAGAAATCAATCAGCCGGTCGGTCGACGGCCAATCCATCGCGCCGCCGTCGGTGAAGGGCGTCGCCGCAATGACATAGACGCCGCGCGCGGTTTCATCGAGAAGAGCCATGAAGGGCGCCTTTGCCGGAAGGGGAGCGAGAGTATAGCGCGTGTCGAACCGGCGGCCAGCCCGCGGCCTCGAAAAGTCCTTCTCCGCCCTTGAGGGCGGAGAAGGATTTAGGATGAGGTGGGCGTGGCTCGCGAGGTGCCCCACCTCACCCCAACCCTCTCCGCCCCACGGGCGCGGAGAGGGGGCGCTGCTTCGTCTGCCTTATCTTCACCCCCGCTCCGGGATCACCACCGCGACCAGGTCGGCGATGCAGGCGGGGCGCTCGGAGCCGTCGAGGGCGATGGTGGCTTCCGAGGTGATGCGCACGCCCTTGGGCGTGTCCTCGACGCCGGCGAGGCGGATGCGCGCCCTGATGCGGCCGCCGCTCGGCACCGGCTGGGTGAAGCGCACCTTGTTGCAGCCGTAATTGAGCCGCGCCGCGACCTTGCCGACGGAATAGACCTGGTCGATGAGGCGCGGGATCAGCGACAAGGTGAGGAAGCCGTGCGCGATGGTGGTGCCCAGGGGCGAGGCCTTGGCGCGCTCGCGGTCGACATGGATCCACTGATGGTCGCCCGTCGCATCGGCGAAGCGGTCGATCATCTCCTGGCTCACCGTCACCCACTCGCTGTCGCCGAGCACCTGGCCGACCGCGGTCTTGAGCTCCTCGACATCGGCGAACTGGCGCATCGGCAAGGTCCTTTCCCGCAGCAGGGCGCACATTCTTCCGCGCCGCGCGCGCCCCGTCCAGGGGTTGACACCCAAAAGAGCGTGGGCGAGGCTGCGGCAACATCAGGAGGAGATGTCCATGAGAGAAGCGGTCATCGTCTCGACGGCGCGCACGCCCATCGGCAAGGCGGTGCGCGGCGCCTTCAACAACACGCATGGCGCGAGCCTGGCGGGCCACGTCATCCAGCACGCGGTCGAGCGCGCCAAGGTCGCGCCGGGCGAGGTCGAGGACGTCGTGCTCGGCTGCGCCAATCCCGAAGGCGCCACCGGCCACAACATCGCGCGCGACGCGGCGATCCGCGCGGGTCTGCCGGTGACGGTGCCGGGCGAGACCATCAACCGCTTCTGCAGCTCCGGCCTGATGGCGATCAGCATCGCCTCGCAGCGCATCATGGTCGACGGCATCGACGTGGCGGTGGGCGGCGGCCTCGAATCCATCAGCCTCGTCCAATACAACATGAACAAGCACCGCTTCGCCGACGAGTGGCTGGTCGAGCACAAGCCCGACATCTACATGACGATGATCGAGACCGCCGACATCGTCGCCCAGCGCTACCAGGTGACGCGCGAGCAGCAGGACGAGTTCGCGCTGCTGAGCCAGCAGCGCACCGCCGCCGGGCAGAAGGCCGGCCGCTTCGACGCCGAGATCGTGCCGATGAAGACGGTGAAGCTGATGGCCGACAAGGACAGCGGCAAGACCTGGACCGAGCCGGTGACGCTCGCCAAGGACGAGGGCAACCGGCCGGACACGACGGCGCAGGGCCTCGCCTCGCTGAAGCCGGTGCGCGAGGGCGGCTACATCACCGCCGGCAATGCGAGCCAGCTCTCCGACGGCGCCTCGGCCTGCGTCGTCATGGAGGCGACCCTCGCCGAGAAGCGCGGCCTGGAGCCGCTGGGATATTATCGCGGCATGGCGGTCGCCGGCTGCGAGCCCGACGAGATGGGCATCGGCCCGGTCTTCGCCGTGCCGAAGCTGCTGAAGCAGCACGGGCTCAAGATCGACGACATCGACATCTGGGAGCTCAACGAGGCCTTCGCCGTGCAGGCGCTCTATTGCCGCAACCGGCTCGGCATCGATCCCGCCAAGTTCAACGTCGATGGCGGCGCGATCTCGATCGGCCATCCCTACGGCATGAGCGGCGCGCGGCTCACCGGCCACGCGCTCGTCGAAGGCAAGCGCCGCGGCGCCAAATACGCCGTCGTCACCATGTGCATCGGCGGCGGCATGGGCGCGGCGGGGCTGTTCGAGATCGCCTAGGAGAAGTTGTCAGTGATCGGTTGTCAGCTTTCAGCGGTTGGTTGGAGATAGCACCTTCTTCCGCCGTCCCCGCTTTCGCGGGGACGGCGGAAAGGGGTGGTTGTCTCCGATCCGCGGGGACGACTTCTGCTACCCCCGCCCGGCGATCGTGACGCCGCCGTCGACGACGAAGGTCTGGCCGGTGATGAAGCGGCCGGCGGGGGAGGCGAGCAGCACGGCGGTGCCGGCGATGTCGACGGGCTCCCCGATCATGCGCAGCGGCGCCTGCTTCAGGGTCTGCGCCAGGAGCTCCTTGTTCTCCCAGAGCGCGCGGGCGAAATCGGTCCTGACCAGGCCCGGCGCGATGGCGTTGACGCGGATGTTGTGCTCGCCCCATTCGACGGCGAGGCTGCGCGCGAGCTGCATGTCCGCCGCCTTGGAGATGCCGTAGGCGCCGAGCATGGCGCTGCCGCGCAACCCGCCGATGCTGGAGACGATGACGACGGCGCCGTCCTTGCGCTCGGCCATGCCGGGGATCACCATGTTGCACAGCCAGAGGTTGCTGCGGATGTTGCTGTCCATGATGCGGTCGAAGGCCTCGTCGCTGATGCCGGCGAGCGGGCCGAAATAGGGGTTGACCGCGGCGTTGCACACCAGGATGTCGATCCGACCGAAGCTCCTGATCGCGCCGTCGACGAGGCTCTGCAGCGCCGCCTTGTCGCCGATATGGGCGGGGATCGCCACCGCCTTGCCGCCCGCCTGCCTGATTGCGGCCACCACCTCCTCGCAGGCCGGCGCCTTGCGGCTCGACACCACGACATTGGCGCCGAACAGCGCCATCTGCTCGGCGATGGCGCGGCCGATGCCCTTGGACGAGCCGGTGATGACCGCGGTCTTGCCGGTGAGATCGAAGATCGACATGGCTGCCCCCCGTTTCCGTCCCGTGCGCCGGCGTCTCCCGGCCGGCGGCAAGCTAGCCGCTCGCCCCCGGGGCCGCCATCCCCGGGCTGTCGAAATTTTAATTGGCAGGGACCCCCGCGCCGCGCCAAAACAGGGCGGTCCCGAGCAGGAGGTGATGGGATGAGGACGAGACTGGTGCTGGCGGCGCTGCTGACGCTGCTGGCCGCCTGCAGCAGCGGCAGCTCCGGCATCGATCCGACGGCGGATCAGAAGGAGGCCGCGCAGCAGCAGAAGAACTGCGCCGATCCCAAGTGGAAGGAGACGCATCTCGGCATCTGGTACAGCGTCTGCCGGCCGAACGACGCGCTCAAATAGGCGGAGACGCTTGACAGCGGGCACCCTCCCGGAGTACCCGCTTAGGCATCCGTGGTGATTTGAGCCGACCGGCTTGCGGCCACGTAAAACCAACCGCTAAAAGGTCGGAGGTCCCTCCCGGAACCCTGGCCCATTGCGGAGCCGGGGTTTTTCGTGCCCTGAAGCCGGCGGTTGCCGAGGAGCAGGACCATGCCAGACGCTTTCCGCCCGCTTCCCCCGAACCTCCGCCCGCGCACCCAGATGGCGCGCGCCGGCCATCTGCGCAGCCAGTTCATGGAGACCTGCGAAGCGGTCTATATGAGCTCGGGCTACGTCTACAAGACGGCGGAGGAGGCCGAATCCGCCTTCGCCAACGACGGCTCGCGCTTCGTCTATTCGCGCTACGCCAACCCGACGGTGGCGATGTTCGAGGAGCGGCTCAGGCTGCTCGAAGGCGCCGAGGCCTGCCGCGCCACGGCGAGCGGCATGGCCGCGGTCTTCGCCGCGCTCGCCGCGCAGGTCAAGGCGGGCGACCGCGTCGTCGCTTCGCGCGCCCTCTTCAATTCCTGCAACTACATCATCACCCAGATCCTGCCGCGCTACGGCGTCGCGACCGAGCTCGTCGACGGGCGCGACCTCGCGCAATGGCGGAAGGCGCTGGCGAAAGGGGTCAAGGCGGTCTTCTGCGAGAGCCCGTCGAACCCGACGCTCGAGCTCGTCGACCTCGCCGCGGTGGCCGAGCTCACCCACCGCGCCGGCGGCGTGCTGGTGGTCGACAACGTCTTCGCCACGCCGCTGCTGCAACGGCCGCTGCAGCTCGGCGCCGACATCGTCGTCTACTCCGCCACCAAGCACATCGACGGCCAGGGCCGCAGCCTCGGCGGCGCGGTGCTGGGCAGCGACAAGTTCGTGCGCGAGACCCTGATGCCGTTCCTGCGCCACACCGGGCCGGCGCTGAGCCCGTTCAACGCCTGGCTGCTGCTCAAGGGCATCGAGACGCTGCCGCTGCGCGTCGAGGCGCAGAGCCGCTCGGCGGCGGAGGTGGCCGCCTTCCTGTCGCGCCACGCCAAGATCGCCCGCGTGCTCTATCCCGGCCTCGAGAGCCATCCGCAGCACGCGCTGGCGCGGCTGCAGATGGGCGGCGGCGGCACCCTGCTCGCCTGCTCGGTGGCCGGCGGCAAGGCCGGCGCCTTCCGCTTCCAGAACGCGCTCCGGCTGATCGAGATCTCCAACAATCTCGGCGACGCCAAGAGCCTCGTCACCCATCCCGCCACCACCACCCATCACCGGCTGAAGCCGGAGGAGCGCGCCGAGCTCGGCATCGATGACGGGCTGGTGCGGCTCTCGGTCGGGCTCGAGGATCCGGCCGACCTCATCGCCGACCTCGACCAGGCGCTGGCGCAGGTGTGACGGGAGGCGAGCTGCAGGGGCGGCGTGCGTCCTTCGACAGGCTCAGGATGAGGAAGTTTCTTGGTGGCCCCTCTTAAAGGCCATTCTCGTTCTCCCTTATCCTGAGCCTGTCGAAGGACGCACCTCCGTCATGCAGGCAGCGACAATGCTGCCGCGTTGCGCGGCGCTTACGAGCGGAGCGCGCCGGGAAGCGGCTTCTGCCTGGCGTCGCCGAGCGCGGCCAGCGCGGTGACCGCGAGGCCGGCGGCGAGCACCAGCCAGGCCGGGCGCGGTCCGGCGGCGAGGCTGAGATCGGCCGCGAGCACCAGCCGTGCCGGGATGCCGGTGAACAGCCCGAAATAGGCGGCCTCGCCCAGCGCCGTCGCCAGCGCCGCGCCGAGGCTGAGCAGCAGCAGCGAGATCCGCCCCGTCGCCCGCGCCGTGCCGCCGCGCCAGGACAGCGCGCGGTAGCCCATCAGCCAGAGCAGGAACCCCGCCATCATCGTCGGCTCGCTCACGTCGATCTTCGACTGCAGGAAGAAATGGACGGTGGCGAGGAGCGCGATGAGGTAGACGCTGCGCTGCAGCGCCTGCCAGCGCTTGCCGCCGAGCCGCGCCACCATGCCGTCGGTCGAGGTCGCGGCCAGCGCCAGCAGCAGCAGCAGCGCGCCGGCGCCGATGGCGAGATAGACGCGGTGGATGATCTCGGAGAAGACCAGGTCGAGATCGAACATCTTGTCGGCGGCGTCGAGCGTCAGATGCAGCGCCGCATAGCAGAAGGTGGCGACGCCGATCATGCGGCGGAGGAGGATGAGGCGCGGCAGGCGCAGGATCTGCCGCGCCGGGGTGATCGCCAGCGAGATCAGCAGCAGCCGGATCGCCCAGAGCCCGCTCGCATGGATCATCTCGGTGATCGGCCGCGCGCCGAGCAGGCCCCGCGCATAGTCCTGGGCGATGACGAGGCCGGGCAGCAGCAGCGCCGCCAAGGTCGCCGCCTTCAGCGCCGAGAAGCGCCCGGCGCGGTCCTGCCACGGCATCGACATGACGCGGGTCAGCTCTCCACTCTCTCGCACCCGCCGCCCTGCCGCAGCATCGGCACCATCGACGCCTCCTCGACGGCGCGACCATGGCGAACCGCCGGGGGATTGTCCAATCGCAATGTCGCGATAAAGTGCTCGGGAAGGGGGAGCCTCCATGCGGCGCAGCGACGAGCGCATCCTGACGACGCATACCGGCAGCCTGCCGCGCCCGGCGGCGCTGACGCGGCTCTATGCGCGGCGCGCGGCCGGCGAGAGCGTCGACGAGCGCGCGCTCGCCGAGGCCGGGCGGAGCGCGCTCGCCGCGATCGTGCCGAAGCAGATCGAGTGCGGCATCGACATCGGCAACAATGGCGAGCAGCAGCGCGAAGGGTTCTTTCTCTATCTGCGCCATCGCCTGAGCGGCTTCGGCGGCAGCTGGCAGCGCTCGCCGCGCGGTGATGTCGAGCGCTACCCGCTGTTCAAGGCGGCGATGCAGCGGCAGCTCGCGTCGAAGGAGGCGGTCAGCAACTTCGCGCCGCCCAAGGCGGTGGGCGCGGTGCGCTATCTCGACCCCGCCCTGGTCGAGGCGGAGTGCCGCGATTTCCAAGCCGCGCTCGACGCGGCCGGCGGCGGCTTCGTCGAGCCGTTCCTGACGGCGCCGTCGCCCGGCATCGTCGCCTCCGCGGTGCTGAACGAGCATTATGACGGCGAGGAGGCTTATCTCGCCGCGCTGGCCTCCGCGCTCAAGGTCGAGTACGACGCCATCCACCGCAACGGCTTCCTGCTGCAGCTCGACTGCCCCGATCTCGCGCTCGAGCGCCACGTCTCCTACATGGGCCGGCCGCTCGGTGCGTTCCTGGGATTCGTCGAGCGCGTCGTGACGGCGATCAACGCCGCGCTCGCCGACGTGCCGCGCGACCGGGTGCGCATGCATGTCTGCTGGGGCAATTACGAGGCGCCGCACGATTGCGACGTGCCGCTGGCCGAGATCTGGCCGCTGCTGCGCCACGCCAAGGTCGGCGGCTTCGTGCTGCCCTTCGCCAATCCGCGGCACGCGCACGAGGTGCGCTGCCTCGCGTCGCTGCCGCCGGCCGACGACCAGCTCATCATCGCCGGCGTCATCGACAGCCTCACCAACTTCGTCGAGCATCCCGAACTGGTGGCCGAGCGCATCGAGCGCGCGGCGCAGGCCATCGGCGATCCCAGCCGCGTCATCGCCGGCACCGATTGCGGCTTCGACACCTCGGCCGGGATGGGGCGGGTGGCCGAGGACGTGGTCTGGGCGAAGCTCAAGGCGCTCCGCGACGGCGCGCGCATCGCGTCCGGCCGGCTGCTGGGCTAGGCGGAAGCAGCGGCATGGCGCACCCGCTCTTCTCGCTCGACGGCAAGCTCGCGCTGGTGACCGGGGCGGCGCGCGGCCTCGGGCTCGCCATGGCGACGAGCCTGGCGCGGGCCGGCGCGCTGGTGCTGCTGAACGGCCGCGACGAGGCGCGGCTCAAGCCCGGCCTCGAGGCGCTCCGGGCCGAGGGGCTCGCGGCGGCGCCGCTGGTCTTCGACGTCGCCGACGAGGCCGCGCTGGAGCGCGCCTTCGCCGCGCTCGAGCGCGAGCATGGCAGGCTCGACATCCTCGTCAGCAACGTCGGGCTGCGCAACCGCCGCCCGATCGACCAGCTGTCGCGCGCCGACATGCGCGAGATGCTCGAGGTCAATCTCACCGCGCCCTTCGCGCTCGCCAAGCGGGCGGCGGCGCTGATGCTGCCGCGGCGCCGGGGCCGCCTCATCATGGTGACCTCGATCGCGGGGCCGCTGTCGCGCTCGGGCGACGCCGCCTACACCGCGTCCAAGGGCGGGCTCGCCGCGCTGACGCGCTCGCTTGCCGCCGAATACGGGCCCCACGGCATCACCGCCAACGCCATCGCGCCCGGCTTCTTCGCCACCGAGACCAACGCCGCCCGCGTCGCCGATCCCAAGATCCGGTCCTTCATCGAGCAGCGCGTGCCGCTCCGGCGCTGGGGCGAGCCGCACGAGATCGGCGGCGCGGCGGTCTTCCTCGCCTCGGACGAGGCGAGCTATGTCAACGGCCATGTCCTCACCGTCGATGGCGGCGTCAGCGCCTCATTCTGATTGAAGCGGCGGCGGCGGGTTCGCTATAGGAAGGAGCGGCCGATGAAGAAGCCGGCATAACACGGGGAACGACGATGCGCGGATTGATGATGGACCGCCCGCTGCTGATCGGGCCGCTCCTGCACTACGCCGCCGAGTATCACGGCGATACCGAGATCGTGACGCGGACGACCGAAGGGCCGATCCATCGCTACTCCTATGCCGAGGCCGAGCGCCGCGCCCGGCAGCTGGCGAAGGCGCTGAAGCGGCTGGGGGTGGGCTTCGGCGACCGGGTGGCGACGCTGGCCTGGAACACCCACCGGCATTTCGAGCTCTATTTCGGCGTCTCCGGCATCGGCGCCGTCTGCCACACCATCAATCCGCGGCTCTTCGCCGACCAGCTCCGCTACATCGTCAACCATGCCGAGGACAAGCTGCTGTTCCTCGACCTCACCTTCGTGCCGATCGCCGAGAAGCTCGCCGCGCAATGGCCGTGCGTGCGCCACTACGTGATCATGACCGACCGCGCCCACATGCCCGAGACCGGGCTTTCCGGCGCGCTTTGCTACGAGGATCTCGTCGCGGCGGAGACGGCGGACCTGGTCTGGCCGGAGTTCGACGAGAACACCGCCTCCTCGCTCTGCTACACCTCGGGCACCACCGGCAATCCCAAGGGCGCGCTCTACACCCACCGCTCGACGCTGCTGCACAGCTTCGCCGTCTGTTCGGCCAACGCGGTGGCGATCTCGATGCGCGATTCGATCCTGCCGGTCGTGCCGATGTTCCACGTCAACGCCTGGGGCATTCCCTACGCCGCGGCGATGTCGGGGGCGAAGCTGGTCTTCCCCGGCCCGAAGCTCGACGGGGCGAGCCTGCACGAGCTCTTCACGAGCGAGAAGGTGACGCTGTCGCTCGGCGTGCCGACGGTATGGCTGGGATTGCTGCAGCATCTCGAGCAGACCGGCAAGCGCCTCGACGGGCTGCAACGCGTCACCGTCGGCGGCTCGGCGGCGCCGCGGGCGATGATCGAGGCCTTCGAGGAAAAGTACGGCGTCCAGTGCATCCAGGGCTGGGGCATGACCGAGATGAGCCCGGTCGGCACGCTGGCGCTGCTCAAGGCGAAGCATCTCCTTCGGTCGCGGGACGAGCAGCTCGCGATCAAGGCGGGGCAGGGGCTGGCGCTCTACGGCGTCGACATGAAGGTGATCGGCGCCGACGGCACGCCGCAGCCGCGCGACGGCAAGGCGAGCGGCGAGCTCTATGTCCGCGGTCCCTGGATCATCGGCGCCTATTACAACGACGAGCCGGCGACCCAGGCCGCTTTCGACGAGGCGGGCTGGTTCCGCACCGGCGATGTCTGCTCGATCGACGCCGACGGCTACATGACCATCGTCGACCGCAGCAAGGACGTGATCAAGTCGGGCGGCGAGTGGATCAGCTCGATCGACGTCGAGAACGCGGCGATGGGCCACCCCGACATCGCCGAGGCGGCGGTGATCGGCCTGCCGCACCCCAAATGGGACGAGCGGCCGCTGCTCATCGTCGTGCCCAAGCCGGGACGCCAGCCGAGCAAGGAGTCGATCCTCGACTTCCTCGGCAACAAGATCGCCAAATGGCAGCTGCCCGACGACATCGTCTTCGCGCCGGAGCTGCCGCACGGCGCCACCGGCAAGGTGCTGAAGGCCAGGCTGCGCGAGCAATTCAAGGAATACCGCCTGCCGACCGCGTGAGGCGGGGCGGAACCGGGAGGAAGGGCGATGGCGGGACGGCTCGACGGCAAGGCGGCGTTCATCACCGGCGGCGCTTCCGGGCTCGGGCGCGCCATGGCGGAGGCCTTCGTCGCCGAAGGCGCGCGCGTGGCGATCGCCGATATCGACCGGGGGCGCGGCGAGGAGCTGGCGCGGCGCCTGGGCGCGCCGGCGATCTTTCTCGCCCACGACGTCACCGGCGAGGAGCAATGGATCGGCAATCTCGCCGCGGCGGCGAGCGCCTTCGGCCATCTCGACACGCTCATCAACAATGCCGGCATCGGCACGCGCAACACGGTCGAGAGCGAGACGCTCGAGGGCTGGCGCCGCGTCCACGCCGTCAATCTCGAAGGCCCCTTCCTCGGCTGCAAGCACGCCATTCCGCTCATCGCCAAGGCGGGCGGCGGCGCCATCATCAACATTTCCTCGGTCGCCGGCCTCATCGGCGCGCGCGACAGCGCCGCCTACTGCTCGAGCAAGGGCGGGGTGCGGCTGCTGACCAAATCGGTGGCGATGCACTGCGCCCACCGCCGCAACGGCGTGCGCTGCAACTCCATCCACCCGGTCTATACCGACACGCCGATGGTGGGGCAGATGCTGGCGGAGTCGCGCCAGCCCGAGAAGATGCTGGAGGCGATGAAGGCGATGATCCCGCTGGGCAGGCTGGGCACGCCGGAGGAGCTGGCGGCGATGGCGGTCTATCTCGTCTCCGACGAGGCGGCCTTCGTCACCGGCGCCGAGTTCGTCTTCGACGGCGGCTACACCGCCAACTGATCACTCGGGCGAGAGGTACTGGGCGACGGTCTTGAACTGGTCGGCGCCGAAGACCTCGATGCGCACCGGCACGACGCCGGCCTTGGTCATGCCGAGGAGCTCGGCCGCTTCGCGCGAGACGTCGATGACACGGCCGCGGGCGAAGGGGCCGCGGTCGTTGATCCGCACCAGCACCGAGCGGTCGTTCTCGAGGTTGGTCACGCGCACGACGGTGTCGAGCGGCAGCGTGCGGTGCGCCGCGGTCAGATCGTGCATGTCGTAGCGTTCGCCGCTGGCGGTGTGCCGGTTATGGAAGCCGGCCCCGTACCAGGAGGCGAGGCCGGTCTGGACGAAGCTCGGCACCGTCGCCGGATCGACCGCAGGCGGCGCCGGAAGCGGCGGCGGCGCGAGGCTGAGAGCGGACGGCGCCGGCGGTTGCGGTCCCGTGCAGGCGGCAAGCGCCCCAGCCGCTGCCAACAGCAGCGCGCTCAGACACGACCGAAGCAGCGGCATCCCCCGCCTGTGCTTGCTTCTCCGAGGCATCCGCAAACACTGTATCGAATTTCTTGACGAGTTCCTAACGTTAGATTTTGCAAGAATTACCTGTGAAATCAGGCGCATCGCGCCCGAAGCAAAGCCGATTGCGCAGCCGGCGCCGACGGCTGTCCGACCGTCGCGCCGGATGACGCGCTCCCATGCGGCAACGGACGCGAGCGTCCGCTCGGCGCGGTCGCGGTCGCGCTCGAGCGGCGCGGCGGGCAGGCCGTCGTCGCCGGGAAGGGGCCGGTGCGCGCGATGATCGTCGCGGTGCGTGATGCGCCGACCGGGCGCGTCGGCGTCTTCGAGAGTCCGATCGCCTCGCCCGCGGCGGCGCGCAAGCTCGGCTTCGCGGTCTTCGTCGCGGACGGGATCGCGCGTGCCGGACGACAAGGGGCCGCTCATTGCTGAACGGCCCCCGGTTTCGTCGGTTTGGTTGCACAGCTGC